>SKHS01000237.1 GCA_007116835.1 Halomonas sp. | reverse complement strand
CTGTGCGCCGCGCTACTGGCTGATTAATACTGGTAATGCCAACGCAGGCACTGGCGAGTCAGGCTTGCAAGATGCTTATGACAGCTGTGCCGCGCTTGCTGAGCACGTCGGGGTTGACCAAAGTCAGGTGCTACCATTCTCAACGGGAGTGATTGGGGAACCGCTGCCCATGGCGCGTTTATTGGCAGGCGTGCCCAATGCATTGAGCTCTCTGACGGCGTCTAGCCAAGCTTGGCAGCAGGCGGGAGAGGGCATCCTGACGACCGACACCCGTCCGAAAGGTGCAACGGTGACTGTTGAAGTGGGTGACCAGCAGGTGACGCTCAATGGTATGACAAAAGGCTCTGGCATGATCAAGCCTAATATGGCGACCATGCTAGGCTTTGTAGTCACCGATGCGGCGATTGAGCAGCCGCTCTTAGCGAGCTTGCTGCGTGAAACGGTGGATCGTTCATTTAATTGCATCACGGTAGATAGCGATACCTCGACCAACGATGCTTGCATGCTGGCGGCAACGGGCACTGGCGCGCGTATTGAAAGTGACGAGCATATCGCGATTTTTCGGAATGCGCTGCAGCGGGTTATGACCGAACTTGCTCAGTTGATCATTCGCGATGGAGAGGGCGCGACTAAGTTCGTGACGTTGCAAGTGGATACGGCAAAGACTCGGCAGGAAGCGTTGGATATTGCGTTCACCGTGGCGCATTCACCCCTGGTGAAAACGGCGCTCTATGCATCCGATGCCAACTGGGGGCGAATTTTGGCTGCCGTTGGTCGTGCTCCCGTTGAGGCGTTCGATGTTAGTCAAGTGGTGATTGACCTGGATGACGTTCGTCTGGTTGAGAACGGTGGGCGTGCCTCAAGCTATACGGAAGCCGCAGGCAGTGCCGTCATGGCGCAGGATGAGATTACTATTCGAATTAGCGTAGGACGTGGTGAGGAGAGTGCCACCGTATGGACGTCCGACCTTTCCCATGACTATGTGTCCATTAACGCGGATTACCGTAGCTAAGTTGACAGCCGTCTAAGGTGTTAATGCAACGATATCGCTGTTTTTGACGAAAGCGGCACGCACAAAGTGGATAAAGACATAATGAGTGTAATGGTAAAACGACGAGTTCATGTCGCGGCGGCTGCAATGATCAGCGCCGATCAAAAAAAAGTGTTGATTGCGCGCCGGCCTTCCAGCGTTGACCACGGTGGTCTATGGGAGTTTCCGGGGGGCAAGCTGGCACCCTACGAGACGGGCCTGGAAGGGCTTAAGCGTGAGCTGCATGAAGAGCTAGGGGTAGAGATTGTTCGCGCCCGCCCGCTGATCCGCGTTCATCATGAGTACCCAGATAAGCATATTCTGTTGGATGTCTGGCAGGTGCAAGAATTTGCCGGTGAGCCGTTTGGGCGTGAAGGGCAGGCCGTACGGTGGGTGCCAATGGAAGAGTTGGTTAATTACCCCTTCCCTGCGGCTAATCTGCCTATTCTACGTGCAGTTATGCTGCCAACCGATTATTTGATCACCGGTGAAGAAGCGGACGACGAGCGCTTTGAGGCTCTTTTAGCGCGTGCTCTCTCCGAAGACGGTGTTCGGTTGGTTCAGCTGCGCGCAAAAAACCTTGATGAAGCGGCTTACATTGCGCGGGCTGAGCGCGCGCTGCGACTATGCCGCGAGTACGACGCACGTTTGCTGTTGAACGGCGAGCCGTCGTTGCTGGACGCCGTTGATGCTGACGGTATTCACCTGACCAGCGCGCGATTGATGAATCTCGACCGCCGCCCAATCGCTGAGAACAAGTGGCTGTCTGCCTCCACCCATGATCAAGAACAGCTGTCAAAAGCTGCCGTGTTAGGCTGTGATTTTGTAACGCTCTCGCCGCTGCGCACGACGCCTTCTCACCCAGAAGTGGCACCGTTGGGTTGGCATGACTTCCAGCAGCTGGTTGAGCGTGCCGGGATGCCTGTCTTTGCATTAGGCGGCATGACGCGATTTGATGCCAATCATGCCCGTGCCGTGGGTGCCCAGGGTATTGCGTCAATCCGCGATTTTTGGAAGTAGATTGGAAACGCTATCGCCTGATGAGCGGGTATTGCGTTAACGAAGGCGCCTGTTTCAGTAGTGAAACAGGCGTTTTTTATTGGGCCACTGGAGAAGCAAGTGGCAGCATGGCGTTAGTCGCGATAACGGCGGGTTAAATCACCGTAGGCGTCAATTCTGCGGTCGCGCAGGTAGGGCCAAATACGGCGAGTATTTTCGCTACGTGCCATATCAATGCTGATGACTAATTGCTGAGCCTCTTCACCTGCATGCGCCAGCATTTCCCCTTGGGGCCCGCACACAAAGCTGCCTCCCCAAAAGGCAATGCCGTCGCCAACACCGGAGTGGTCGGGTTCGAAGCCAACCCGGTTAGCCACTAGTACGGGGAGCCCGTTAGCGACGCCATGGGAGCGCTGAATGATTGTCCAAGCATCTTTCTGGCGGGCTTTTTCAGCATCATCATCGTTTGGGTCCCAGCCGATGGCGGTAGGGTAGAGAAGGAGCTCCGCACCACTTAGTGCCATTAAACGTGCCGCTTCGGGGTACCATTGATCCCAGCAAACTAGGACACCTAGCCGCCCAACAGAGGTGTCAATAGGCGTGAAGCCTTGGCCGCGGACGTCATCGGCGTCGCCAGGGGTAAAGTAAAACTTTTCGTAAAAAGCCGGATCATCAGGGATGTGCATTTTGCGGTACTGGCCAACACGCCCTTTTGCGCGGTCATAGACGACGGCTGTGTTGTGGTAAAGCCCCGCCGCACGTTTTTCAAACAGCGACCCCACCAGCACAATATTCAGTTCCTTAGCCAGCTTGGCTAAGCGTTGGCCAGTGGGGCCGTCTAGCGGCTCAGCTAAATCAAACAGCGCAGGGTCTTCGTACTGACAGAAGTAGTGGGTGGCGTGTAGCTCCTGAAGCAGAATCAACTGTGCCCCTTGGCTGGCGGCATCGCGAATGCCTGCTTCACTGGCGGCAAGGCTACGTGCTTTATCTGGCCACGCAGGTTGTTGGACAACGCCGACGGTCAGGGTGTGTGGCATGGTGGCTCCTTATGATTCAGTGGGCGCTGGGGCAAGCGTGCCTTTCGGTAGCTGCATGGTTAAGCAGTGTAGGCTGCCATGCTGGCGAATCACACTGACACATTCGATGGGGATCAACGCGTGTTCTGGGAACGCCTTGGCCAGTGCTGTGAGGGCGGCCATATCGGCGGGGTCGCCGTAGGTAGGTACTAGCACTGCCCCGTTAATGATTAAAAAATTGGCGTAGGTTGCCGGCAGGCGGTGGCCATCTTCAGGGTCAAAACAAGCATGTGGCCAGGGCAGAGCAATCAATTGATAGGGCTCACCGTTGCGCTGACGAAACGCCTTGAGTTCTTGCTCCATGGCGCTGAGCGCGGGGTAGTGCGGATCACTAGGATCATCGCAGCGAACGTAGGCGATGGTCGAGGGGGTGCAAAAACGTGCCAGAGTATCAATGTGGCTATCGGTATCATCGCCCTCTAAGTGGCCGTTAGCCAGCCAGAGCACGCGGTCGATGCCAAAGTCTTCTGCTAGCAAGGCTTCAACATCCGCTCGAGAAAGCGTTGGGTTACGGTTCGGGTTAAGCAAGCAGGCCTCTGTTGTTAGCAGCGTGCCTTCACCGTCGGTTTCGATGGCGCCGCCTTCGAGCACCGTCTCTCGCTTTTCAACAGGGCAGGCCCATACGCCAGCATCAGCTAGCCACTGGGTTAGTTGGTTGTCATATGCGGCGGGAAATTTTCCACCCCAGCCGGTGAACGTGTAGTCCAGCATCAGTGGCTGGTTATGCGCATCCATGACGGTGATGGGGCCATGGTCTCTTGCCCAGGTGTCATCAGTGGGTGCGGCAATTAGCAGCAGCTGATGCTTGGGCACACCAGCTGCCTCAAACGTGGCAGCCAAACGCGCAACCGTCGCTTCGTCGGGCGCGCTGATCAATACCCGCTGGTAGCGTGCAGTGGCGATCACGATGTGCTCAAGCGTCGCCTCAATACGCGATAGCATGGGTGCCCAGTCGCCGTCGGCGCGTGGCCAGGTCAGTTGCAGGCCATCCTGGGGATGCCATTCGGGCAATAAGCGGTGAGTCTTGTTAGTCAACGTCACAGATGCTCTTAATAGTCGAAAAAATGCTTGCCTTAAAGACAAGGATAACGGGCGCAATTTAGGCGCTAGCTCAAGAACATGCAAGCGTTAACGTATCTAAGGGAACGGCGACCAGGGTTGCTACTCTAACCCTGCGTTTGCACATGCAGCCATGCTAAAAAAACCGTACCATGGACGCTTATTACTAAGGAATGATGCCATGCTTGATCGTTTGCCTTTTCTGGTGGGGCTGCGCTACGTGCGCGCTAAACGCCGGAACCACTTTATTTCGTTTATTTCTTTGACGTCGATGCTAGGGCTAATGCTTGGCGTGGCAGTGTTGATCCTTGTGCTGTCGGTGATGAATGGGTTCGATCACGAGTTACGCACACGTATTTTGGGCATGGTGCCCCACACCAAAATTGAAGCACAAGAAGGCTTGGTCGAGTGGGAGGCGTTGGCAGAACGCCTTGTTCAGCGTGAGCGTGTGATTGGTGCGGCACCTTACGTTGAACAGCAGGGCATGTTTTCTGCAGGTGGGCGTAACCAGGGGGCGATGGTCAATGGCATCCATCCAGACTGGGAAAGTCAGGTGTCGATTATTGGCAAACACATGCGCCAAGGTGAGCTGGCTGACTTAGTGCCGGGTGAGTGGAACGTGGTGCTTGGTTCTATGTTAGCGCGTCGGCTGGGGGTGGGTGTCGGTGACCGAGTCATGCTGTTGGTGCCTGAAGCATCGATTACGCCAGCGGGGGTTTTTCCTCGCTTGAAACGCTTTACTGTTAGCGGAATCTTCAGCGTGGGCGCGGATTTAGACGCAAATTTAGCTTATGCCAATATTGAAGATATGCAAACGCTAGCCCGTTTGGGAGACGCCGTTGGTGGGTTGCGACTTGAGCTTGATGATTTGTTCTTGGCAGGTAGTGAAACCCAGGCAATTGTGAATGAACTCGGCTCAAACTACCGCGGTACCGACTGGACCTTTTCTCATGGCAGCTTATTTCAAGCTATTCAAATGGAAAAGCGCATGATTGCACTGCTGCTAACCGTCATCATTGCGGTTGCCGCGTTTAATATTGTTTCCACCTTGGTAATGGTGGTAACGGATAAGCGCGCGGATATTGCTATTTTGCGTACCATTGGTGCAACCCCTCGATCAATCATGGGTATTTTTATTGT
>SKHS01000083.1 GCA_007116835.1 Halomonas sp. | reverse complement strand
GCCACCAGCAAGATGATGGTGAACGGGAAGCCGGTAGACACCGCCATGGTTTGCAAGGCAGTCAAGCCACCCCCCAGTAATAGCGCGATAGCAATCGCCCCTTCGATGATCGCCCAGAATACGCGCTGTGGCTTTGGTGCATCCACTTTGCCGCCTGCGGTAATGGAGTCGATTACCAATGAGCCCGAGTCAGAAGAGGTCACAAAGAAAATAATGACCAGCAAAATCGCAACAAACGAGGTGATTTGTGACAGCGGCAACTGCTCAAGCATGATGAACAGTTGCAGGTCTACACCCGCGTCGCGTACCGCGCTAATACCTTGGCTGACGTACTGATCAATGGCGGTGCCACCGAACGTTGTCATCCACAATACCGAAACAGTGGATGGTACCAGCAGAACTGACACTAAGAACTCACGTACGGTACGACCACGGGAAACGCGTGCGATAAACATACCAACGTACGGAGACCAGGAAATCCACCACGCCCAGTAGAAGGCAGTCCAACCCTGGCTAAAGTTGGCATCCTCACGACCAAACGGGTTTGACAGCGCAGGCAGGTGAACAAAATAGTTAAGCAGGTTTTCAAAGAAGCCGGTGGCAATAAGCAGCGTTGGACCAACGGCAATCACGAAGAACAGCAGCACTGCCGCCATGGCAATGTTGATTTTCGACAGCAGCTGAACGCCTTTGTCCACCCCTGCCATGATCGAGCCAATGGCAATGATCGTGATACCAATGATCAGCAGGATCATAGTGATATCGCTTTCCGGTGCGCCGAACAGGTAGCTTAGGCCTGCTGCCGCCTGTGTGGCACCCAAACCAAGAGACGTTGCAAGACCAAATAGCGTCGCGAAGACCGCCAGGATATCAATCAGGTGGCCCGGCCAGCCCCATACGCGTTCACCCAGAATTGGATAAAACACTGAGCGCATCGAAAGGGGAAGACCTTTGTTAAACGAGAATAGCGCAAGTGAAAGCGCCACTACCGCGTAAATCGCCCAGGGGTGCAGACCCCAGTGGAAGATCGTGGCAGCCATACCTAGTGCAGCAGCACCTGCTGCATCCCCTTCGGCACCAGCCAATGGTGCCCAGTCGCCACCATCGAACGACGTGCCAAAGTGGGTCAGCGGTTCGTTAACGCCAAAAAACATCAGGCCAATGCCCATGCCTGCGGCAAACAGCATTGAAAACCAGCCCACATAGGTAAAGTCGGGCTTAGCGTCCGCACCGCCTATGCGGATTTTACCCAGCGGCGAAACAATTAAGCCAAGGCAGAGAATAACGAAAATATTGGCGGCTAAAATAAAGAACCACGCCAAATTGCCGGTCAAAAAGCCAAAAATTGAGCTATAAATTGGGGCGATAGTGTCTTGAAGGGCAAGCGTCAGAATGACAAATAACAGCACCACAATCGACGAAATGGTAAATACCTTGCCGTGTAGATCAAGGTTTACCCCCATCGTACTGGTAGTGATGTTGTCTTGCCCGATCACATAATCGGTGTCGATAAGATTCGCCGGCCCGTCAGGGGCTGGAATGCCCTCTGAGGCCGGCTCGTCTGATGCGTTATTTTGCGGTTTGTTATCCACAAAGCTGCTCCCTTAATTATTGGAAACGTAAGTTATTGATAACTTGGTGTTATTAATGTGCTATGGAATGCGCATAAGAAAAACAGACGCGTCGGTATGGGTCGCCAATTTACCGCCATGGGATGGCATAATGATGTCTAAGTGGCGCGGAAAATGGGTGGCCATCATTACCAAGTCAGCTCCCACTTCCTCAACGGCTTTCACGAGGAGTGTGTCGACGTTGGCGACGGGGTCTGTTGAGCTATACACCCTAATGCTAACGGGTTGACCATGCACTCTATGTCTTTCCTGGGC
The DNA here is from genome assembly GCA_007116835.1 of Halomonas sp. GTDB lineage: Bacteria > Pseudomonadota > Gammaproteobacteria > Pseudomonadales > Halomonadaceae > Vreelandella. The sequence goes on along the minus strand of SKHS01000083.1, from coordinate 16,226 downwards.
GAACGCTTCAAGCTTTTGCTCGTATTCTTGTGGTGTTCGAGCGACGCTGGTCGGCGTATTAGCCGTAACGCTCACATAGGTAATATGTGAGTCATATTGTTTGGCAAGGTCGGCAACAACGCTTAACGATGGCTCCAGTGTTTCCAGGTGGGCAAGGTCTACCGGCACCATAATGTTGTTAAACATGACAAGCTCCTAGAGTGATCTATCATGGTGTTCCTCCCATCGTGTGGCCTCGGCCACAGCCCTGGGTGAACGACTTAGAAACGCTGAACGGGCGTTTTCAGTGCCAAGCTCAGCGATTTATCACGCTACACGTTGTATAGTTTATTAGGTACTATTAGGAATTGAGCCACGCTTCTACGACATCTTGATTATCTTCCACCCACTGTTTCGCATTTTCGTAGGGGTCGCTGTTATCTTCTTGATTCATCAACATAACCTCGCCCATCTGCTCTGGCGTCCACTTAAATGCGTCAAGAATAGCGTAGGCTTCAGGCATATCATCTTTGAGACCTTGGCGAACCACCGTGTGAATTTGTTCGGCACCGCCATAAACGCCTTCTGGGTCCTCAAGGTATTTAAGGTCGAAGCGGGCAAACATCCAGTGTGGTGTCCATCCAGTGACCACAATATCTTCTTCATTGTTAAGCGCGCTTGACAGTGCTGCGGTCATGGTGGCGCCGCTACCGCTACGCAGGCGCAGCCCAAGATCATAGGTATCCACAACCTTCTCGGTGAGTGCCATCAGGCCTGCACCAGGGTCAATACCGATGATCTCGCCGTTAAAGCTGTCGGCGTTGTCGTTTAAGTCGGCAATAGAATCAATATCAGTATAGGCAGGAACGACCAATCCCAGCTTGGTGCCATCCAGGTTCATACCGAGATCTTCAATATTGCCACCTATACGTTCCATGTAGTCCGCATGGGTCGTAGGTAGCCAAGCAGCGACGATGGCATCGGCGTCGCCCGTGGAAAGCGCCTGGAACATGGCGGCAGCAGAGAGCGAGGTTAGCTCAACGTCGAAGCCAGCCTGCTCGAGTACGGCAGCGATGACATTGGTGGAGGCCACTTCAGACGACCACTCGACATAGGCAAGATTAATCGTGCCCTGGGCATGTGCCAGGCTACCAGCGGCGACGCCAGTACTCGCAATAAGGGCTAACGAGGCGAGGCGGATGCGGTGATGCAACGTACGAGTTTTCATTCACTTGCTCCCTGGTGATGAGTAGCGGTGTTTAGCCGGTTAGCAACACCGCTGTGATAGTAAACAGCTGCAGTAGTAGGCAGTCTGCCTAAAACGGTTTACTTAACGATGGCGGTACGCACTATTAGCATGCGTATGCCAACGAAGTGGATCAAGTAGACTGGTCAACGCAAAGTCATTGCTGAATGCCTGTCCTTCTTGCGTCATTCTCAACGTGAGCGACGTGTCTTACGTAATGATTGCGTTAAGCGGTCAAGTAGCATGGCTAAAATAACAACCGCGATGCCTGCTTCAAAACCGTCGCCGGGACGTAACCGCTGTATTGCACGCCACACTTCGCTACCCAAACCGTCTGCGCCAATCATAGCGGCGATAACCACCATTGATAGTGCTAGCATAATAGTCTGGTTAATACCGGCCATCACGGTGGGTAGAGACAGCGGCAGCTGAACCTTGAAGAGCTTTTGGCTGCGCGTCGCGCCATAGGCATCCGCGGCCTCAATGAGCTCAACTGGCACCTGACGAATACCCAATGTTGTGAAGCGAATGGCTGGTGGCATTGAAAAGATGACGGTTGCAAAAATCGCCGATACAGAGCCAATACCAAAAAACGGAATCGCCGGTATCAGGTATACAAACGCGGGCATGGTTTGCATAAAGTCCAGTATCGGCATAATCAAACGGTAAAGCCGATTAGATAATGCTGCTGCAATACCGACAGGTAACGCAATTACCACGGCGACTAGTGTTGCAAAGACCACCAGTGTGAGCGTCTCGATCATTGGGTTCCAGAGACCTAGGTTCCAAATTAAGGCCAGCCCACCCACTGCGCCAATGGCTAAACGAACACCTGCTAATTTCCAGCAAAGCAGGGCGATTAACCCAAGTAATGCCCATTCAGGTAGCCACATCAAGCTGTCGTTTAATACATCAATACCCGTTTGCGTAAAGCGGGAGATACCCCGTGTGACAGATGAATACTCGCTGGTCAACCAGGTTAGGCCGCTCTCAATCCAATCGCCAAGGGGGATGCTAGGAATATCCATTACTGTTCTCCTGCTCGTGCCAGTTCATCCAATACGGCGCCTTTAACGACGACGCCTAGTAACCGTTGCTGCTCGTCAATCACGGCAATTGGAAAGCTTTTATCGCTAAACATAGCGAACAAGTTTTGCAGCGGCTCTTCTGGAGGGACGTTACGGAAGTCCTGCGTCAGGTAGTCAGTAATCGTTTCTGACTTGGCATCAATGGCGCGGCTGGCCGATTCAGCTTCTAATAATCCTACCAGGCGACGATCGCGATCTGTGACGTAGATGGAGTCAATACTGTGTTCACGCATGCGATGTAGGGCTGTGCGCGGGCCATCGCTTTCACGCGCCGTCGAACGCACGGGGCGCATGGCACTTTCAGCGGTTAATACCCGAGAACGATCAACGCCTTCAATAAAGCGTCGTACGTAGTCATCGGCAGGTTGGGTCAGTATTTCTTCTGGGGTGCCAATCTGTACGACTTCACCGTCTTTTAGCAATACGATGCGGTCGCCAATATTGAGTGCTTCATCGAGGTCATGGGTAATGAATACCGTTGTTTTTTGCATTTTAGACTGCAGTTGTATGAGCTCTTGCTGCATATCTTTGCGAATCAATGGATCAAGTGCTGAAAAGGCCTCATCCATCAACAAGACGGTGGAGTCATTTGCTAGGGCGCGGGCAAGCCCGACCCGCTGTTGCATACCACCCGAGAGTTGGTCAGGGTATGCCTCTTCCCACCCTTCAAGACCCACCTGCGTTAGCGCATTTTGAGCAATGTTTCTTCGTTCTACTTTATCTATGCCACGGATCTCGAGTCCAAACTCTGCGTTTTGACGTACAGTGCGGTGTGGAAATAGCGCGAAGTTTTGGAACACCATAGAAAAATGGCGCCGCCGACACTCTAGTAGTGCTTTTTCACTCAGCGTTGGAATGTTTTCGCCATCAATGATGATCTCACCTTCGGTAGTGTCAATGAGGCGATTTAGACAGCGAATGAGTGTCGATTTTCCAGAGCCAGAAAGACCCATGATGACGATTAGTTCGCCCTCATAGACGTCAAAAGAGATATTGGAAAGACCTAATGTCTGACCTGTTTTTTCAAGAATTTCAGGGCGCTTTAAACCTTGATCACGAAGCTCAAGCGCTTTCTTAGGCTGCTTGCCAAATACCTTGCTTAGCCCGCGTACCTGAATTTTAACAGGGCGTGTCTCGTCCATTAGCAGTGCCTTTTAGGTGAATGAGCAGCCTTGTGTCGCTGCTCAATTCGTTTACTAGTGACCAGATGGCTTCCCTGCAAACAGCGACATAAAACAGCTCATAATTGAAAATTACGGTAGAGCCATTCTATTGATTAATTTTTATTATACATAAGTGAGTAGGGTGTGTCACAACGCCTCCTGTATCAGCGCTAAATTTTGCCACATGTGTCAAATTGACCCCGTTCGCAAACAGCTTTGGGAAAGTGTTGAGACGATTGTCGGATCTTCATCTTTTTGATTTGTATGAATTTTATGGTTATTGAGAGTGTTTGGCACGAACCGTGAATTGGTATGGGTAATCTTATTAGTATGAGTGGAGGTTAGCATGATGGATAAGCAATCGAGTCAAGTGGCTAAACGCCCGCGTCTACTAACATTTTGTATGCTAGCGGCGGCGGCAGGAACGCTGGCACTGGCAGGGTGTGGCAACGGGAATGACGATATGCCCCCTGCGGAACAGCCAGAAACGATGGAGCAAGATGCGACATCGACGACCGGTCAACTACCTGAAGCTGAAGAAAACGGCATGATGGATCCGCCTTCTGATCCAGCGATGGCTGATGATCCTGCCATGAGTGATCCGGGCTTAAGTGAGGAAGCGGCCTCTTCCCAAGAGCCCGTGCCAGGTGAGACCCAAGACGCTATGAACCCAGATGAAGAACCAGGATTTGGCGAGGGCACTGACCCAATGCCAGGTGCTGATGAGGAAGATGATGAGCTGAACAGTAGCCAGTAACCTTCACCGCTCCCTACGATGGTAAACCGCATCAGCTGTTTGTTCCCTGCGGCTGCTCCACACGGTTTATCATCCTTTCGCCCCCGCGCCCGCGGGGGCTTTTTTGTAGGGGGCGTTTTTGTAGGGGCTTTGCTGTAGACGGTTAAAACGTATGAGGGATTAAACTCAGGTTCAGCGTTGGCTGTGGAATGCCGCCTAGGATGGCTCGCTATCATCTTCCAAACGGCGATAAAGCGTGCGGCGGGCAATGCCCAGCACCTCTGCGGTGCGACGTTTATTGCCTCCGGTTGCCTCAAGCACTTTGCGAATGTAGCGCTTTTCTACTTCTTCTAAACTTGGCCAGCGAGCGGGGGCAGGAGCGGGAGCCTGGGTGCCCGGAAGCACTTCCCCGCTGAGGGCTGGGGGAATTTCTGAGCCGCTGCTGTGTTGGCTGGCTTGTTCGCGAAGCCGTTCTGGCAGGTCATCGTGCTGGAGTACACCCTCTTCGCTAAGTGTTACAGCGCGCATAATGGCGTTCTCCAACTCCCGTACGTTGCCGGGGTAGGGGTAGTTCAGCAGGCTATTGAGTGCTTCTGGCTCAATTTGCTCGATCTGCTTCCCTTGGCTTTCAGCGTGTTTATCGATCAGTGCAAAAATCAGCTGTTCAATATCGGTGCCGCGTTCTCGCAAAGGCGGAATACGCAGCGAGAATGTTTCAAGGCGGTAGAAAAGGTCGCTGCGAAAATTCTCTTGCTCGATCTCTTTTTCCAGGTTGCGGTGAGTCGCCGCAATAATGCGAACATCCACCGGTTCTTCGCGTTCGCCGCCAACTGGGCGTACGGTTTTTTCTTGCAGCGCACGCAGTAGTTTGGCCTGGAGGTTGACGGGCATTTCACCGATTTCATCCAGAAACAGGCTGCCACCTTGTGCGCTATGAAACAGCCCCTTGCGCGCTTCGTTGGCGCCGGTAAAAGCACCTTTTACATGGCCAAAGAACTCACTTTCCATTAAATCTGCAGGAATGCTTGCGCAGTTCACGGCAACGAATGGTGCGTCATGACGTTTGCTCTCTTGATGGATGGCAAGTGCCAGCAGCTCCTTACCCGTTCCGCTTTCACCCAGAATCAAAATAGGCGCATCGCTTTTTGCCAGCCGAGAGGCATCGTGAAACAGCGACTGCATCACGGGGCTTTTGCCGACAATACCGTGAAAGTCATTTGGCTCGGTATCATGGGAAAGCGACAAGCGCTGGCGCTCTAACACGCGAAACACCGCTTCGCGTATGGCATCTAAATCTAAGGGCTTGGTGAGAAAATCATCAGCCCCCAGCTTTAATGCCTCAACGGCTTGGTCAATGGTGCCGAAAGCGGTGATGACGATAATGCCCAGCTCGCTGCCGCTTTGGCGCAGCTGCTGAAGTAGCTGAATGCCCGTCATGCCGGGAAGGCGCACGTCGGTAATCATCATGGCGACGGGTGTGTGGCTAAGCAGCGCTAGGGCATCTTCAGCACTGGGGACGCCGAGCGTGTCATAGCCTGCGTCGTTGAGCTCTTCTTCTAATAACTCACGTATAGCGGCGTCATCTTCCACCACCAATAACGGTAAAAGGTGTTCCTGATGGGTCACAAACGTTTTCCTCAAGCGGATGCGGTTTCACTAAGGGGGAGCGTAATCTCAAATCCAGCGCCGCCAAGGCCGCTATTAAATACGCCAATTGTCCCGCCGTGGTCGTTAATAATGCGATGCACCATGGAGAGCCCTAAGCCGCTGCCCTGGCCCACCGGTTTGGTCGTAAAGAAAGGGTCGAAGACCTGTTGATGGTGCGATGTTGGAATGCCGGGGCCGTTGTCTTCTACCCACAATGTTAGCTCTTCATCATGTTGCTGAGCGCTCAGGCGAATGCGGCTCACCTCGGGTGCTTGTGCGGCATTGCGTAATAAGTTGGTGAGCACCTGGATAATTTGTTGTCCGTTTACCAGTAGGTGGGGGGGCGGTGAGGGAAGATCAATCTCTAAACGAATGTTTCGTGGTTCCAGCTCCTCTTCCACCAGCTCACTGGCACTTAGGATAAGCTGATCCAGGGCTTGATGACCTTTCTCTACGTTATGTTGTCGGCCTAGTTCCATTAATTGGCGAACAATTTGCACAATTCTTTCGACTTCGCCGCGAATTCGGCCTAGTCGTGCACGCTCGTCGTCGCCGATCGTATCTCGGCGAGCTAAGCGCTGGGCTTGGCCGTTGATGACCGTTAGCGGCGCGCCAATTTCATGGGCAACACCCGCCGCGAGAACCCCCAGCTCGGCAAGCTTTTTAGATTTTCGCAGGCGTTTTTCGAGCTCAATTTCACGGCGTTGGCGGGCATCGATATCGCGATCTTTGTCTGCCATGGCATCTAGCATACCGTTTAACCCGGATGCCAGGCGGCGGTACTCGGTGGGGCCTTCCACCGTGGCGCGCTGGCTGCGGTCGCCATCTTCGACCAATAGCATGACGCGTAGCAGGCGGTTGAGCGGGCGCTCAATATAGTGCCTAAAGCCCCACCAAATGCTAAACACAATGCCTGCTGCTCCAATGACAAAGACCAGTACCGCGACAATGCTGATAAACCCCGTATAGTTTTCGATACCTGTATTTAGGCGATTGACTTGGAGAACGCCATGTACGGAACCATCCTGGGCACGCAGTGGTGTTAGCGCTGAGTAGTAAGTCCATCCTTCGTGCTGGCGGTAGTTACTGTAGAGGTCGTCGCGTTCAATGACCTGCTGGATTTCTTCCGCTGTAAACAGGTCTTTGCCTAACCCTAGCCCGTATACTTCACGGCCTTGGGTGTCGAACACATAGGCACCATAGATGCGATGAAATGAAAAGGCGGACTGGAGTGCTTCTTCTAAACGTGTATCGCTATCGCGAGCGACCGCGTAGCTCAGCGATGTACTGAGTGCTCGGGTAATAATCTCTACTTCGGTTTGCAGCTTCGAGCGCACGTTATCTTCTAATGACTTGATGGCCACTAGGCTAAAAACCACTAGGACGATGAATAGCGGCACGATCACAGTCAAAATAATTAAGTTACGTAGTCGCATTGTTCATCCATGGTGATAATTAGCCGTTTGCGTTTGATAGCCAGAAGTGGTTGATCGTCAGCTGTTCGTCAATGAACCGCTTCGTTAAACATGCGATAAAAGCGCTTTGGGGGTTAGTTAACGACCTCAAGGCGATAAAGGCCGCCCTGGCTGCTGTCGGTCAACAGATAAATTGCATTGTCAGGGCCTTGGCGAACATCGCGGATGCGACCTATGTGTCCTTGTAAAATAATCTCTTCACTCACCACGTCGCCATTGTCTAGCTGTAAGCGAAGTAGCTGTTCACTGGCAAGCCCGCCGGCGAGCAGGTGGCCTTGCCAGCCATCAAAGGCGTCGCTGGTCACTTCGGCCAACCCTGACGGCGCGAAACGGCCATTGAACAGATACGCTGGATCGACCATGCCTGGCAGTGAGTCCACGCCGATAGGCTCATTGGTACGGTAGTCATTGCCAAGGCTCACTTTAGGCCAACCGTAGTTGCTGCCTGCGTGAATATGGTTAAGTTCGTCGCCGGTGCGTGGGCCATGTTCGGATGCCCAAAGTTCACCAGTGCTCAGCAAGGTCATACCCTGGATATTGCGATTGCCCAGGGAGTAAATTTCATCCAGGGTGCTGTCATCATCCACAAAAGGGTTATCGCTGGGTATGCCGCCGGTGTCGGTAAGGCGGAGTGTTGAGCCCGCATGGTCGTCGCTTGCCTGGGCGCGAGACGGATCAACACCTCGGTCACCAATGCTCATGACGAGCGTACCGTCGTCTAACCACACCAAGCGAGAGCCGTAATGGCGACCTGGAGAGGACGCACGGTCTTGCTCAAACAGGTGCTCCACCTCCGCTAGTGAGTCACCCTGCCACTTTGCGCGCGACAGTGCGGCGCGGCTATGGTCACCATCAGGTTTGCTCCAGGTGAAATAAACCCAGTCGTGTTCGCCATCACCGAACTGGGGATGAAGCACCACATCCAACAGCCCCCCTTGCCCATGATGGTTCACGGCAGGCATGCCCTCTAACACCTGGGGTCGGTCACGCTCAGGGTCAATAAGGTTGAGCTGGCCATTACGTTCACTTACCAGATAGCGACCATCAGGTAGAAAAGCCACTGCCCAAGGGTGTTGAAAACCGTCAGCTACGCGCTCAACGGAGATAGTCAGATGCTCGGTTTCGATGGCCTCGTGAACGATTCCCGCTTGCACCGTGCCCATGGTGCCGGCGAGCAGTAGTCCGCCCAGTGCATATCGGCGAGCCTGGGGAAATATCTGATGTGCGGCGTACATAGCTCTCTCCAGTGGTGGTCATCGCTAACGTTCGGGTGTCATCAGTCTAGCAGTGACTGTCTTAGGGCGGAGGGGTTCCCTGTTGGTGCGATATAAAACACGGGCACAAGGACTACATCAAAAAGGCTAACAGCACGGGTAAATAGAAAAGAGCAAGCACGGTTGAACAGAACACCAGGCTAGCTACATAGGCAGGTTCACGCTGGGCGCGCTGGGCAAATAAATAGTTAAATACGGCCACGGGCATACACATTTGCAGTACCAAGATGCCTTGTGCCAGCGGTGGAAGGCCCATCCAGCCAGCAATTAACCATGCAGTCGCAGCGGCAAGAGGAATGCGTACCAAGCTGAATCCAAGGCCAGAGCGTAAGCTTTTTACCTGGATGCTAGCGAGAGAAACGCCCAGTGTGATGAGCATCAGTGGCACCGTAAATCCAGACATCAAGTCTACTGTGTTGGCTAACCAAGCAGGCAAGGAGGTATCGGTCAGTAGCAACGCCATTGAGATGACGATGGCATAGACCGTGGGCGTTTTCAGCAGCGTTTTCAGTGGGTTTCCGTTGCTGTTGAGCACGGCGCCTAGGGTGAACTGAAATAGCGACACCGTCACCATGACCGTAATGCCATAGGCAAACCCCGCGCTTCCGAAGGCGTAAAGCACAACCGGCAGCCCCATGTTACCGGTATTGGGGTACATCATTGGAGCCAGCAATACACGCCAGTTGCGGCGCAGTAGTTTGGCCACCGCAAAGCTTGCTGCACCCATGGTAAGAATGACCAGCGAGGTTGCCAACATCATTCGCCCAAACGTGCCAGCATCAATGTTGGCACCAGACAGGGAGGCTAGTACCAACGCGGGCGTACCGATGTTAAAGACCAGTCGGGTAATAAAGTCCACTGGGTAGGGGTGCCCAAGGCGCACCCATAAATAGCCTAGGCCAGCCCCCGCTAGTACGGGCGCCATAACAGCAAATAGTTCGGCGAGCATTAACGTTCCTTGGCGGTTATCAGCGGCTCATTGTCGGTAATTAGGCCGCTAACTGGCAAGGTGAATTCGCTAAGGAGCGTAGGCGGTCGCCTGAGTGGCCTGCCAAGAAGCGGGAACCTGCTCGCGGAGAAACTCAAGCAGCGCGTTGACTCGACGCGAATGGTGCCCATACGCGTATAGCATAGTGATAGGCAGTGGAGCGGGCTCCCAGCCGGGCAAGCAGCCAACCAAATCCCCTGGATGGTGCTGTTCGCGCTTGCCCACTACCCAGTGAGGAAGTAGGCCAATACCTTGCCCATACGCGATGGCATCAATGTGTAAGACGGTTAAGTCGACCCGCAGCCGCGAGCGGGGGGCATGGAATAAGTAGTCGCCTTGCTGGGGGTGATATAGCTGCAGCCCATTAGAAGAGGTATCGAGTAAATCAATCCACGCGTGTGCCGCTAATTCGCTTGGGTGCTCTGGGTAACCGGCCTTAGCAAGATAGCTAGGGTTGGCATAAAGACCGCGGGTCAAGTGTCCTAAACGCTCTTGATGGAGCCCGCATTCGTAGGCTGCCCCTAACCAAATATGCACGCTGTTACTGTGCATTTTAGTGGGCGGCGTTTCTCTCGTATGCAGCGTTAATTCCACGCTAGGATAGCGGGTTAAAAATGCATCAATGACACCCGCCATCCAGCCGCGAGCAAGCGCCCCGTGTACTTCAAGGGTCACTTTTCCACTGATCTCTTCACGTAGTTCTGAAAGTGCCTCTTGGCTATGTGCCGCCATCGCCAGCAGCTCTGTGCAGTAGTGCTGAAACAGCAGGCCAGCTTCGGTAGGAATCAACTGATTGGCTTGGCGCCTGAGCAGTGGCTGCCCCAATCGGGCTTCCAACTGACTAATGCGGCGGCTCAACGTTGATTTAGCAAGCCCTAGTTTTTGTGCGCTGCGGGTCAGGCTACCGGTGCTCATCACATTGGCAAAGGCAGTGAGTTCATCAAAATCGTACATGGCGGTGACCGCTTAGCAAACGTAAGCAGGTTATTGTGCCATCTAATGATGCTAATGAAAATAATTGGTATTTGTATTTCGATATTTGTATGTCGATAATTGCATGTCGATAGTTAGCAGAGGGCAGCGTCGTTGATAAAAAATGCCCCAGCGCTTGGCCAGGGCATAACATCAATTATGAAACAGTAGCATTAACAGGAACGCGGTGAGTTAGGTGTGTTTAGAACTCATAGGTTGCTGACACCCAGAAGCTGCGGCCATCCAGGGCTACGCCGTCGGTGGCGCGACCTGTTTGGGTAAAGCGGTAGGCGCGCAGGGTTTCGCCGTTGTGCTCAAAGGTATCTGAACCAGTAAAGTCTTTATCGAACAGGTTGTAGATAGTGCCAGTCAAGCGCACGTTGTCGCTGAAACGGTAAGAGTTGCGTAGGTTAAACAGGGCGTAGCCATCAAGGTTGTTACCAAGCTGCTCTACCAACGAGGCGGACTCACCGCTGGGGGTACCCGTGAACCGCTCACGAGAGGAGTAGTATTCGCTTTCCAACGCCGTGCTCCAGCGGTCGTTAATCGCCCAGGTAAGGTCAGCGGTTAGCTTATGTTTTGGCGTGTTCGTCAACAGTTGGCCTTCATTAGCACCCGACTTCACTTCAGAGTCTGTGAAGGTGTAACCGCCGCTAATATGCCACGCCGGGGCAATTTGATAGCTAGCGTTTAGCTCAACACCACGGGTGTCCGCTTTATCAATATTGATTTGCTGGCTGAAGTTTTCTTGCAGCGTAAAGTTGCCCACACTGACGCAGTTGGCAAGCCCGGCATTGGGTGTATTGCCGTTGCTATCGATAAATTGGCAGTTAGGTAAGGGCGTGCTGTTGGCAATACGATCGGTAAAGCGGTTGTAGAAAACCGTAGCTCCCGCTGCAAAGCCGCCTTGGTTATCGTAAATAGCGCCGAGTTCGTAATTGGTACTCTTTTCTGGCTCTAGGTTGGGAGAGCCAATCGTTACGGTACGCCCTTGCGCTGTGAAGCCGGTGACACCGTCATGCAGGTCGTTAAGCGATGGGGTCTTGTAACCACGGCTGACGCCACCTTTCAATGTCCAGTTGGGTGTGGTGTTCCACACCAAATAACCACGCGGGCTAAAATGGCCGCCGAAAGCGTCGTGATGTTCATAGCGTCCGCCAAAGGTAAAGGCGAGGTCATCCCGCAGCATCCACTCATCTTCTGCAAACAGCGCCCAGCTTGTCTGCTCAAACGCTTGGTTACCCGCAGCACCATCTTCTAGCTTGGCGTCAATGTATTGGCCGCCAACAGTCACCATATGGTTAGCCAGCGGCGCAACAAATTTGGTATCCACGGTAATATCGCGATTTTCTAATAGGCGTGGTTCGCCTCCTTCGGCTTCGTAACCGAAGTCGGGTGCGCTGCCTGCGGGCAGGGTACGTCCCAGGGTTTCAGTAGTGTTGTGAGTAACGCTGCTTTCCCAGGTGCCTGCGCTATAGCGACCAGTGTGCCCGACAGCAAGTTGGTCGCGGTTGAAACGCTGTTCATCTCGATAGCCAAAGACGCGCTCTGGTGTATCTAGATTGCCAAGACGACTATCGCTATTGTCGTAGGTTTGGCGCGCACGCTCAGCATCCAGCCAGAATTCGTTAGTGTCATCTGGGGTGACGTTCAAGCGCCCGCCAAGAGAGTAAATGCGCGCCTCAGAGGGGCGCGGGTCGCGACCCGACCCATTTTCAATCATGCGTTCAGAACTGTCGCGGTCGAACAAGCGGCCACGCAACTGAAGACCAACGGTATCTTCGACCAAAGGCCCGGAAGTGTATAAGTTGATCGCTGAGCTGTTGCCTGCGTCGCGATCCTGCTGGAAGGTATTTTCAACCGTTACCGAACCTACCCACTCTTCGCCTACGCGACGGGTAATAATATTGATCACGCCGCCCATGGCATCGGAGCCATACAGTGTCGACATCGGGCCGCGAATAACCTCAATACGCTCAATCGCAGATAGGGGCGGCATAAAGCCAGTGGAGGTTTCACCAAAGCCGTTAGGCGTGACGCTGCCAGAGGTGTTCTGACGACGGCCGTCAATCAGTATTAATGTGTAGGCACTGGGCATGCCACGAATCGAAATATTCAGGCCGCCGGTTTTGCCCGTACCGGAACGCACGTCAACGCCTGGAACGTTAGCGATAGCTTCAGCAATGTTGGAAAACTGCTTTTGCTCCAGCTCTTCACGGGTCACCACAGAAATACTGGCAGGCGCACTGTTCAAAGACTGCTCATACCCAGCGGCGGTGTATTAAGCGGGGTATTTTCTTGAGCGCTGGCCACAGTGGCGGTAACGCTAAGGGTGACGGCGCTGACGAGGGCAGTGCGAGTGAAGCGTGGCATGGTGATCCCCTGAGATGAAGCTGAATGCTAATGAAACTGATTATCAAGTGAGTTTTGGATTCTAAGAAGAAAAGTTCCCATGTGCGAGCTTGTTTCATCGAACAGTGCGTTGCTCGATATCGAACGCTTATCGATGCCAAACGCCCGTATCAATTTTATTAGATTGCTAATTAAATTGACGTTGCAGGATCTGGAACAGACGATTCGTTGGAAGGGTGATGAAAATGCTTTTGAGAATCGTTACTATTACTGCTGAAGACACTCAGGAGCGTCACTTATGGATTACTCGTCACTACGCAAGGGACTGATAGGGGGTGTGGTAAGCGGACTGTTGTTAGGCGGGCTGTTAGTGAGTGGAACATTGGCAAGCGTTGCTCACGCACGCACGCTGGACACCGCTTACGGAGACGTTGAGGTTAGCGATGCGCCACAGCGTGTTGTTACTTTATATGAAGGCGCGTTGGATGCCGCCCTGGCGGCAGGCGTTACCCCCGTTGGCGCAGTCACCACCCGCGGTGGCGATAATGTTGCTGAGTACGTGGAAGCTCACTTCAGTGGCGAGCGTCCTGAGATTGTCGGTGTGGTACGTGAAATCAATATTGAAGCCGTACTGGCCCAGCAGCCCGATTTAATTCTGGCGGCTGCTCAGCTACCGGAAGCGCAGTATCGTTTACTTTCTCGCATTGCGCCCACCGTGGTGCCGCACGCTCAACCGTTAGCGCCCGATAGTTGGGAAGCGGAAGCGCGGCTTTATGGCCAGGCCCTTAATCGTGAAGCGGAAATCGAAGATGCCATTTCAGCCGTTGATCACCGTATTAGCGAATTAGCCGCCGCGATTGATGATGCTAACGCAGGTGGTACTGCAGTGCTGGCGCGCTGGATGCCCAATGGCCCGATGGTGATGTCCAAAGCGCTGATCGCCACTGGGCTATTAGCGAAAGTGGGGTTAGAGGTCCAGGATGCCGGTCTGGTCGATGAAGGGCACCCCCATAGCGATATACTCAGTCTTGAAAATCTTTCCCAAGTGGACGGCGATTGGCTGTTCTTAGCGACGCTTAACGCCGATGGCCAAGCGGCCTTAGATGCCGCCAAGCAAAGCGCCGCCTTCACCCGTTTGGACGTAGTTAAACAAGACCAGGTCGTACCGGTGAATGGCCAGCTGTGGAGCAGTGCTAATGGCCCTTTAGCCGCTCAAGCTATTTTGGATGATATTGAGAACGCATTGCTGCCGTGAAAGATGCCGTGACATCACTACCTAGCGCAGTGAGCAGCGCCAGTCGGCGCTATGCTCCCCGTACATGGATGCTTATTCTGCTCACCGCCCTTGTGGCGGTGAGCGTCGTTAGTTTGCTGATTGGAGCGGGTGAGGTGGGGCCGCAGCGAGTGCTGGGGTTGCTGCTTAGCGCAAGCGACAGCGAAGCGCAGTTTATTGTTTGGGAGCTGCGCACTCCGCGCACCTTGATTGGCATTGTTGTTGGTATTGCGTTGGGCGTTGCCGGGGCGCTGCTACAAGCCATTTCCCGCAACCCACTCGCCGAACCTGGTTTGCTAGGGGTAAGCGCCGGGGCAGCCTTTGCGGTAGCACTGGCACTGGTGCTAGGGGCTAGCGCTGCCACGCTGCGTATTTCGGTTGCCCAGTTAGGGGCGTTGGTGGGCTGTATTTGTGTTCTCAGCGTGGCGCGTTTTCGCGGCGTGGGGAATGACCCCGTGCGCTTGGTGCTAGCAGGGGCGGCGTTTTCTGGGCTGTTAGGTTCGCTCACCTCATTAATGCTGCTGTATGACCAGCGCGCTGCCGATGAGATTCGTTTTTGGGTGGTAGGCAGCCTGGCGGGAAGACGGTTGGATGATCTTGTGGCGGTGCTACCGAGTTTACTGGTTGCTGCCATCGCGGTGGTTATGATGGCGCGGCCACTGGCGGCGCTGGCGCTCGGTGAACGAGCGGCGAGTGGCTTGGGGCATCACCCCACGCTGATCCGCTGGGTAGCCGTAGGCTGCGTGGCCTTGCTGGTGGGCGCAGCCACTGCCATTGCCGGGCCGATTGCCTTTGTAGGGCTGGTGGTGCCATTTGTAGCGCGAGCGTTTGCCGGGCCCGATATTCGCCGCACGTTGTGGTTTTGCCTGCCAATAGGCCCCCTGGTTGTACTCACGGCGGATATTATCTCGCGTGTTGTCGTCGCTCCTTCCGAGCTGCCATTGGGTGTGCTCACCGCGCTATGTGGCGCGCCGGTATTGATAGCGGTGGTGCGTGCTAAACGGTTAACCATGCTATGACGCTTTTTTTTAACACCCTGCCGCCCAGGCGTCACGGTGTCATTTTGGTGATGTGTTGATATGAAAATAATGGCGAATCATTCGTCTTTAACGGGCGTTGCCACCCGCCGAAGCCATGCTGTTACAAACCATGTTGTTCCAAACCATGCCGCGGAACATGCCGATAGCGTACTAGCGCCAGAGGGCTACTGGCATATCGCGCTGCCCCGTTGGGGCTATCGTTTTTTGCTCGAAAAGCGCGCGCTAGCCGTCAATATGGGTTTGTTGGTTGCGCTGCTGGCAGCGTGCTTGCTTTATCTAAGCTTAGGTAGCGTGCCGCTGGCGCCAAGCGCGGTTATTCCTGCCGTGTTAGGTAAGGGCGATATGATGACGGCCTTTATGGTTCAGGAGCTGCGCTTGCCGCGTTTAATGGCTGCTTGCTTTACCGGAGCGGCGTTCGCGCTTTCAGGCATTTTGATGCAAACCCTGGCCCGCAATCGCCTAGCCACGCCCGGTATTATCGGTATTGATAATGGTGCGACGGCGTTTGCAGTGGCCTCTATTGTGGGCATGGGCGTGTCGATTGCACCGCCAGCGATGGCCTTGGTTGGGGCAACGAGCGCCGCCGTGCTGACCTTTGGCCTTGCTGCTGGCAGCGGCACCCAGGGGTATCGATTTATTGTTGCGGGCATTGGCGTAGGCGCAATGTTTGGTGCTGTCACTCAATTAATGCTGGCACGGGTAGCGATTGACACCGCCAATGCCGCCTACCCATGGACGGTAGGATCACTCAATGCCCGCCCAGGCGGTGCTGTGCACTTGTTGGGTATTGGCTTGGCATTGGGGATTATTGCCGCCTTGGCGTTGGCGCGTTCACTGACGCTACTGCGCTTTAATGACGCCACTGCCAGCGGTCTCGGCGTTCGTGTCAAAGCTCGCAGGCTGCAGGTGCTGATGCTATCTGTCGTGCTCACTGCCTTTGCGGTTGCCGTGGCGGGGCCGGTGGGCATGGTTGCGTTGATTGGCCCTGAAATT
>SKHS01000268.1 GCA_007116835.1 Halomonas sp. | reverse complement strand
GTCAACGAGTGTTATTCGATGGTTTCACCTGCCAGCATAAACCAAGTTTCCAGCACCGCATCTGGGTTCAAGGAGACAGAGTCAATCCCCTGCTCCATTAACCACTTGGCAAGGTCCGGATGATCGGAAGGGCCTTGGCCGCAAATACCGACGTACTTCCCTTGGTCTTTGCATGCTTTGATCGCCATCGCCAACAGTTTTTTCACGGCTGGATTCCGCTCATCAAACAGGTGCGCAACAATACCCGAGTCACGATCCAGCCCAAGCGTCAGCTGCGTTAGATCGTTGGAACCAATCGAGAAGCCATCAAAGTACTCTAAGAACTCATCGGCCAACAGTGCGTTTGCCGGTAGCTCACACATCATGATGACTTTTAAACCGTCTGGATTCGACGCGCCACCACGTGGCAAACCGTTAGCAGCCAGTAACTCTACGACTTCACGCGCCTCATCGGTTGTGCGAACGAAAGGCACCATGATTTCAACGTTATCAAAGCCCATTTCTTCGCGAACTCGCTTAAGCGCGCGACACTCCAGCTCAAAACAGGGTCTAAAGGCGTCTGAAATGTAGCGTGAGGCACCACGGAACCCAAGCATAGGGTTCTCTTCACCAGGCTCATAAAACTTGCCGCCAATCAGATTTTCGTACTCGTTCGATTTAAAATCGGAAAGACGCACAATCACTCGCTGGGGATGGAAGGCAGCCGCCAGTGTTGAGATTCCTTCGACCAATTTATCCACATAGAAACTGACCGGGTCATCGTAGCCTGCAGTACGCAGATCAATGACCTGTTGAAGATCGGCGGGCAGGGTATCGTACTCCAAAAGCGCTTTTGGGTGCACACCAATCATACGGTTGATGATGAACTCAAGCCTTGCAAGGCCAACTCCGGCATGGGGCAAACTGGCAAAACCAAACGCACGATCTGGGTTGCCAACATTCATCATTATCTTGAAGGGGATGTCGGGCATCGCATCAACACTAGACACCTTGCAATCGAAATCAAGCAAGCCCTCATACACATTGCCCGTATCGCCCTCAGCACAGGAAACCGTCACATCGGTTCCCTCTTTGAGCTGAGTGGTTGCATCGCCACAACCCACGACTGCCGGAATACCTAGCTCTCGGGCAATAATGGCCGCATGGCAGGTTCGTCCACCACGGTTAGTCACGATTGCTGATGCACGCTTCATGATCGGTTCCCAATCTGGGTCGGTCATGTCGGTCACCAGGATGTCGCCCTCTTGGACCTTGTCCATCTCTTCAGGGCTCAGAACGGTTTTCACCGTTCCGCGCCCAATACGCTGACCAATCGCCCGACCAGTAATTAGAGTGCGTCCTTTCTCACGCAGGTGGAAGCGCTCTAACTTGCCGCCTTCCTGCTGTGAAACAACGGTTTCAGGGCGTGCTTGAACGATATAAAGGTTACCGTCATCACCATCCAACGCCCATTCAATATCCATTGGCCGCTGGTAGTGGTTTTCAATGGTCATGGCTTGACGCGCCAAATCCATCACCTGTTCATCGTTAATACAGAACCGGCCACGATCTTTTAGCGGCACATCAACGGTTTCAACTGATTTACCGGCACTGGCATCTTGCCCATAGATCATTTTGATCAGCTTAGACCCCAGCGTACGCCGCAGCACTGCAGGGCGACCTGCTGCCAGCGTTGACTTATGCACATAAAACTCATCGGGGTTAACAGCCCCCTGCACTACTGTCTCGCCAAGCCCCCACGAAGCAGTGATAAACACCGCCTCACGGTAGCCAGACTCTGTATCCAGAGTAAACATGACGCCAGAAGCACCCGTCTCAGAGCGCACCATTTTCTGAACGCCTGCCGACAGCGCCACGTTCTCATGGGCGTAGCCACGGTGTACGCGATAGGAGATCGCACGGTCATTAAACAGCGAGGCGAATACTTCGTGCACCGCCTGTTTAATATTGTCAAAACCTTCAATATTAAGGAACGTTTCCTGCTGCCCGGCAAACGACGCATCCGGCAAGTCTTCCGCCGTTGCAGAACTACGCACGGCAACCTTCAAGCTGGGGTGCTTAGCCTGGAGCTGCTCGTAGGCATGGCGCAAAGCGTCTTCAAAGGCAGGAGGAAGCGGCGTGTCGATAATCCACTGACGAATGGTTTTACCCGCCTCTGCCAGCGCTTTAACATCATCGACATCTAAGCGAGCGAGGGTGGCGTTAATACGATCATTCAGCCCTTCATGAGAGAGAAACTCACGATACGCATAGGCCGTAGTAGCGAATCCGCCTGGCACTGTCACGCCCACACCTGACAAATTCGAGATCATCTCGCCAAGCGAAGCGTTTTTACCACCCACGCGTTCGACGTCTGCCATGCCTAGCTGATCGAACCACAGAATGTACTCTTCCACGCAACCCCCTCGCTTTTAGACATCTTTGCGGCCTGATGGGCCGACACTCATTGACCATGCCACCCTAGCATTGCCACAGCGCATTCGCCATTGGTCTAATAGCGAACGAAGTGGAGGTTTTTTACAACAAAACGTCATAAAGCGTAGTTTATGTAGTGAGCGTCGAATGCATGAAGAATTAATCACCAAATATTGTGCTAATCCACTACCCAACCCACAATAGCCGTTCTACTTATTGGCGGATTTGGTTATGAAGCGAACAGCTTTTTTTATTTCTGATGGCACCGGCATTACCGCAGAAAGTCTTGGACGCAGCCTTTTGGCGCAGTTTAGTGACGTTGAGATCAACATGTTGACCAAGCCTTACATCGACACGCTAGAAAAGGCTCGGGCATTAGCGGAAATAATTGAATCTACGGCCAACCGAGACGGCCAGCGCCCCATCATTATTGATACGATCGTCGACCAGCAAATCCGCGATGTTATACGTCAAGCATCGGGCTTTAAGGTAGATATCTTTTCCACGTTTTTAGAGCCTCTAGAACAAGAGCTAGAAACCCACTCATCTTACAGCGTGGGTAGAACGCACTCTATTGGTAGCGATGATGTTTACATGGACCGCATTCATTCTGTGCATTTTGCATTGGATAATGACGACGGTGCACGCACCCACCAATATGATAAAGCAGATATTATTCTTGTTGGCGTATCACGCTGCGGCAAAACGCCCACCTCGCTTTATTTAGCACTTCAGTTTGGCATTCGGGCCGCCAATTACCCACTGACCGAAGATGACCAGGACGAAGATGGCAGCTTGAAACTGCCTAAAGCACTGGCCCCCCATCGGCATAAGTTATTTGGCCTTACCATTGATGCTCGAAGACTGGCGGCAATTCGCAACGAACGACGCCCTAACAGCCGTTACAGCTCAATGGATCAGTGTTTACAGGAAGTCGAACAAGCTGAATCACTGTACCGCTCGATGCATATCCCATTTATTGATACAACGCGCTTCTCGGTAGAGGAAATATCCACCCGCATGATTGCGGAAACAGGCTTAACGAGGCGTTTTTCGCCCCGCTAAGCCCTGCCACTACATGCCTCTGGGTGCAAAAATACCAGGGGCATTGCGCCAGTAACCTTTGTAGTCCATACCAAAACCGAACACATAGCGGTCTGCCACTTCAAGGCTACAGTAATCAGCCTTCAAACCCGGCACCGCCTTTCGGTCATGTTGCTTATCCACCAGTACGGCCGTGGTAACACTTGCCGCCTGCGCTTCTTCACAGTAAGCAAGAATAGCCGCCAACGTTGACCCTTCGTCCAGAATGTCATCAACAATGACCACGTGGCGACCTGCCATAGGAATTTCTGGTGAAACCCGCCAAAACAGCTCACCACCACGCAGTTCATTGCGGTAGCGGGTTGCGTGCAGATAGTCCACTTCCAGCGGGAACCCAAGTCGCGTCAGCAAGTGCCCCGTGGTAATTAAGCCGCCATTCATCACGCAGTAAAAAACCGGCAGCTTATCCCCCAGATCTTTGGTGATCGCCTCTGCCATTCGATCCAGCGCACGCTCAACCTGCTCTTGAGAAATTAAGCAGTCGGCGTTATCCATTAGCTCACGCATTGAGTCCAGCGACTCAAGCGCTTCTTTATCCAATTTGGACATCGTGTTACTCCGGGAAGGGGTTAACCATTAGATCACTTCAGAAGAGGCGTGTTTAACTTGCCAACGCTTCTAATTTGGCGTGGGTACGGCGCCAACGGCCTAACGCGGTTAGCGCATCCACATCTGGGCGAGCACGTTTGTAGCGTAATTTGATTGGACGTTTACTTTGTATACCTTGGCATGCCTTAACAATCTCTAACGCAGCCGCACGATCGTTACACACCAGTAGCATATCGCAACCTGCCGCCAGGGCTGCACTGGCTCGCGCCTTTGGCTCACCCGCCTCATGAGCACCCGCCATGCTTAAATCATCGGAAAAAATACAACCTTTAAACCCCAACGACTCTCTGAGCATTCCCAGCCAGTTAGGGGAAAAGCCTGCAGGCCGTGAGTCAAACGCACTGTAAATAACATGAGCGGGCATCACACCATCCAGCAGGGAGGCAAGCTGGCTAAACGGCACAAGGTCGCGCTGTTTTATGAGCGCCATGGGGCGGTCATCCACCGGCAGCGCCACATGAGAGTCAGCAGCAACGCCGCCATGACCAGGAAAGTGCTTGCCTACCGCCGCCATACCCGCCTCATGCAAACCAGTAATAAAACACTGACCTAATAGCGCGACATGGTCAGGGTCAGTGCTGAAGCTACGATCTCCAATAACGCTAGATATACCGCTTTCAACATCTAAAACAGGCGCAAAGCTGATATCAAGGCCGCAGGCAGCCATTTCCATCCCCAGCAGCCAACCGGCATCTTTGGCTAAGGTGAGGCCTGACGCTGGGTCCTCAACAAATTGCTCGCCAATTCGCGCCATGGCAGGCAAACGGGTCACACCCTCTTTGATGCGCTGAACCCGACCACCTTCTTGGTCAATGCCTAACAACAGCTCGCTGCGAAGATGACGAATGTCACTGCATAGCTGGCGTACTTGATAGGCGTTTTCAACATTTCTGGCGAATAAGATGACGCCGCCCACTGCAGGGTCCATCAATAAATGCTTTTCAGCTGACGTTAATTGCGGCCCTTCCAGGTCAAGCATAACGGGGCCTAAGGAGTGAGTCATTGTGATGGATCCAACAAAAGGGCCGTCAATTTTAGTTGATCGGTGCCGTGTGTCAAAAAAACAGTGGCCAACGGTTTATGGTCTAGCGCTATCCACTGTGAAGCCAGACCGGCGTGCCGGGACGTGCCTGCTCAAACACATAAAGAAGATCACGATTGCGTAGCCGAATACAGCCGTGCGAGGCGGGAACGCCCATCGGTTCATCAGAAGG
>SKHS01000146.1 GCA_007116835.1 Halomonas sp. | reverse complement strand
GTTCTGCCGCAACTTTGGTGCCAAAGGCTACCCGGATTTTAAAATCAAGCTTGCGCAAAGCCTGGCGGGCGGTACGCCTTACGTTACCCGGGCGGTTGAGCCGGGCGATAGCGCCTCGCAGTACACCCAGAAAATTTTTGGGGCCACCATTGCAGCTCTAGATGAAGCACAGCGGGAAGTTGACATGGTCGCGGTGGAGCGCATGGTCGACTACCTCACCCAAGCCAAGCAGATCCACTTCTTTGGTTTGGGTGCCTCTGGTGCCGTGGCCCAGGATGCCCAGCACAAATTCTTCCGCTTTAATCTACCCGTTGTTGCCTACGTGGATGTGCTGATGCAGCGCATGGTGGCCGCTGCTTGCCATACGGGAGATGTGGTGGTGATTATTTCTTACACTGGGCGCACCAGGGAACTGGTCGACATCGCTCGGGTTGCTCGCGAAGCAGGTGCGGTAGTGCTCGGCATCACTGCCCCCCACTCCCCGCTGTCGTTAGAGTGTACTGCAACCCTTGAGGTAGCCACCCCCGAGGACACCGACCACTATATGCCAATGACCTCGCGGGTTATCCAGCTCACCTTAATCGATGCGCTAGCAACAGGTGTAACATTGCGGCGCGGCGAAGACTTCCTGCCGCACCTGAAAAAAATCAAAGACAGTCTGCGCGATACTCGCTTTCCCGTAGAAAAGGCGAGTAAGTAATCAGTAAGCCATCAATCACTGATACGGATAACTTAACTGCTAACGGCGGCGGTAACCGTAATTTCTACTTTTAGCTCATCAGCAGGCAGTGGCGCGCATACGCAGGTGCGTGCCGGTGCATAGCCTTCAGGCACCCAGGCATCCCACACTTCATTCATGGCAGCAAAATCACTGCCATCTTTCAGGTAAATGGTTGCGCTGAGCAACTGCTCGCGGCTAGAACCAATCTCTTTTAGCAACGCATCTACCCGCGCCAGCATACTTTCCGTTTGCGCTTTAATTCCTTCGTGGCGCGCTTCAGGGCCGGTTACCTGACCGCACAAATAAGCCACACCTTGGTGAATAACGGCACGGCTCATGCGGGCTTTTGTATCATGACGCTGAATTGCCATGGGTTAATCTCCTTATCTATTGAAAAAATGCAGTGTAAACCGCTACTGCCTCATTGCCTACGACTTCATTGTCAGGGACGCTCGGTCGGCACGGGCCGATGCTCGAAGACACGCCGCAACACAAAGCTGGTGTGGGCGCCTGTCACCCCTTCGATACGATTAATCACATGCAGCAAAAGGTGCTGATAGTCATCCATGTCTCGCACCAGTATCTTCAGCTGAAAATCTGCCGCTTGGCCGGTAATAATCAAACACTCGATGACATTGGGAATTTTGCGGATATGGCGCTCGAAGTTATCAAACCGCTCAGGAGTGTGCTGATCCATTGAGATATGCAGCAGCACCATCAGCTGGTAGCCCAACTGACGCGCATCAACATCGGCTCGGTATTGAGTAATTAGCCCGTGCTCTTCTAGCGCACGTACTCGGCGCAAACAAGGCGAAGGAGACAGCCCGATGCGCTCGGCTAGCTCCTGATTACTAATGCGTCCTTCTTGCTGCAATACAGTCAGAATGTGGCGATCAAAACGATCAAGCTCAAGCGGCACGACAGGCATAATAGACAGCCTCTACTAATAAAAAATAAATTAACGATATTTACTGCCAATTATTGGCCAAAAAACCATATTTTCGCAATAACCTTTCGCCTCACTTCCAGTAAACTGTATTGACTGTCACAAGCAGCCCCCCACACGGTGCTTTACCCAAGCACCTATTCACGCGGCTCACGCCACAAGCGGCTGCCCTAATAACTTACCGCTTTCAGGAAACTCACCATGTCTGCTTTTGATCATCGCAAATATCGCCCTGCTCCGCGCGTTCCTGCGTTTAATCGCCAATGGCCGGACCGCGACCTGACGCAAGCGCCCATTTGGGTAAGTGAAGACCTACGCGATGGCAACCAGGCGCTATTAGAGCCGATGACGGTTGAGCAAAAGCAGCGCTTTTGGCACCAGATTATCAAGGTGGGCATTAAAGAAGTGATGGTCGGCTTTCCCTCGGCTAGCCAGCCAGACTACGATTTTGTACGTTGGCTAATCGAAGAAGACCAGATTCCAGACGATGTGACCATTGCGGTGCTCGTACAGTGCCGCGAACACTTAATCGAGAAAACCTTTGCCTCGCTGGTGGGCGTCAAACGCGCCATTATTCACCTTTACAACTCCACCTCCACCATCCAGCGCGAACGAGTGTTCGAGATGGATCGCGACGGCATTACCGATATTGCCGTGCAGGGCGCTACCTGGGTGAAAACCTATGCTGCCCAATACCCAGACGTTGACTGGCGCTTCCAGTACTCGCCAGAAAGCTTCTCTAGCACTGAAATTGATTTCTCATTGGCTATTTGCGAGGCCGTGATGGATGTTTGGCAGCCCACGCCAGACAACAAATGCATTCTCAACTTGCCTACTACGGTAGAAGTTGCAGGACCGCACCATCATGCCGACCAGATCGACTACTTTTGCCAGCACATTAGCCGTCGCGACAGCGTGATTATTTCGGTGCATACCCATAACGACCGTGGTGGCGCTGTCGCTTCGGCAGAGCTTGCGTTACTGGCGGGTGCCGACCGCGTTGAAGGCACGCTTCTGGGTAACGGCGAGCGCACCGGCAATATGGATATCGTCACTCTGGCGATGAACCTCTATAGCCAGGGCATTGACCCTGAGCTGGACCTTTCCAACCCAGATGAGATTGTCCAGGTAGTGCATGAATGTACCGGCATCACCATCCACCCGCGACACCCCTGGGTTGGCGAGATGGTGTATACCGCGTTTTCCGGTAGTCATCAGGACGCTATTCGTAAGTCGCTCAAGCATCAAAAACCCGATGAGCCGTGGCAAGTGGCGTATTTGC
This sequence comes from Halomonas sp., assembly GCA_007116835.1. Lineage (GTDB taxonomy): Bacteria > Pseudomonadota > Gammaproteobacteria > Pseudomonadales > Halomonadaceae > Vreelandella. The sequence continues at coordinate 2,412 of SKHS01000146.1, read as the reverse complement.
CTATTGACCCCCATGATATTGGTCGCGATTATCAAGCCGTTATCCGGGTTAATAGCCAGTCGGGCAAAGGCGGCATGGCTTTTTTGCTAGAGCGAGACTACGGCATTAATTTGCCACGCTGGATGATGCTCGCCCTTGCCCCTTACGTGCAACAAGAGAGCGAACGCCGCAACAGCGAGCTTTCCAGCGAAATAGTTCGCCAGGTGATGTTCGACAACTTCACTCAGAATGCACCGCTGGCACTCGCCGATTACCGGCTCTCGAAAGGTCAGTACGAAGGTATTGAAATTACCCTGTGGGAAGGCGCTGAAACACTGCGCTTGTCAGGTACCGGCAACGGCGCCATGTCATCGTTCACCGATGCCTGGAAGAAACATTCAGGTAGCAACGTGACGATTATTGACTACAGCGAACACTCCCTTGGCGGAGACAGTGAAGCCAACGCTATCGCCTTTGTTCAGCTAAATATTGATGGACAGCGACTTTGCGCCGTGGCCGAAGATAGTGACACCGTTAGCGCATCGCTGAAGGCGCTGCTGTCAGGCATTAATGCTGCACAGGCCACTAGGCAACCACAGCAGGAAGACGCTGCTATCGAGGCATAAACGCTTATTCAGCACACTCGATACATTTCAGCACTAACGGATCCCAAGTGAGGCGTTTGGCACCAATCCATTCGCCACACTCAAGGCACTCACCAAAGTTCTTTTGATCAATACGCTGCAAGGCGCCGCTAATACGCTTAAGCGTCATTTGGCGGCGCTGCTCTTCTGCCTTTGCCATGGCTTGGCCCTGCAGCGCATCCATACGTGAAAGCCGCCCCACCGAGGTTTGGTCTAGCACCACGGTCTCTCTTGAGGACGCGCTGTCAGCGCTCTCTTCTCGCAAAGAAGTCTCTAGCGCCAACAGCGTTTCCCGTATCGTGGGGATATCTACCTCAGGGTGGTTCATCTGCGTTTCCCTATTTGCTTCAGCGCAAAATTAGCACCGGCATTTGGGCGTTGCGCAGCATCTGGGTGGTAGTGCTGCCCACCAACAAGTGGCGAATACGCGAATGGCCATAAGCGCCCATCACAAGCAAATCGATAGTGTTCTCCTGCTTATAAGCTCGTAGGGTCTCCTCTACGTCACCGGCACGAATCGCCCCTTCAGCCACATGACCCGCGGCTTGCAATGTTTCAATGGCCCACTCAAGCTGCGAGCGATTTTCAGCGGTTTCAGCCCCCACAATCACTACATGGCAGGTTGCCCCTTCAAAGAGCGGGCTTTTGGCTAGCATTTCAACACCTTTGCGCGCCGTCTTACTGCCATCAAAGGCCATCATCACATTTTGCGGCTGCGTGAACTGCTTGGGCACCATTAGAATCGGACGATGCATCTCGCGCGCAACGCGCTCAAGGTTAGAGCCTAGATAGCCGCTGGTTTGCTGTGCCGATTCGCCGCGCTTACCCAACACCAACAACCGCGTATCCGTTTCATTTTCCACCAACGTTTCGACGAGCTTGCCATTGCGCTGAAGGACTCGGGCATCGGTGACGCCTAGATCAGCAGCCCGGTGCTGCGCAGCCGCTAATATCAACTTACCCTGCTTTCGAGCAACTTTTGCCCGCTGCTCCTCAATATCTGACAGCTGTTCAAGTAGATGCTCTCGAGTACCTAGTCCTAGATTACCGGTGAGATCTGGCTCTGCCACTTGGGCGTGATTATCTAAAACATAAATAAAGCTTAATGGGGCATCCAGAGCCTTCGCGGCCCAAGTTGCATAGTCGCATACGCTTTCTGAATACTGAGATCCATCAATGGCGGCTAATACGCGATCAGACATACAAGCGACTCCTTGAGCGAGTGTGTGAACGTTTTTGTTATTTTCATTCTTTTCTACACGAACTTATTGACCAGTGACACCTTAATGCGCGCTTTCTGTTCACTCATATCACGACCCTGCGGGTGATACACTTAGCGGCCTATTAACGCGGCTAACTGAAGGAGCCACAATGGGGCATGGCATCACAGGTTTACTACTTGTGGCACTAGGCGGTGCATTGGGCGGCATGGGGCGCTTTGCAGTTTCCAACATCATGGCCCATTTGCTGGGTAGCGCTTTCCCGTGGGGCACGCTTATCGTCAATGCCAGTGGGGCTCTGATAGCGGGTTGGCTACTAGGTTACTACGACATGCTCATCACACAGCCACTGTGGCTATTCACCATCGTGGGGCTGCTGGGCGGCTACACCACGGTTTCATCATTTAGCTTACAAACTATTGAACTGTGGCAAAGCGGCCAAGCGCTGCGTGCCGCCTTGAATATTGCCGCCACCTTACTGCTCGGCATGGTGATGGTCACGCTCGGTTGGCTGCTGGCTATGGGGTTGCTGCTATGAGCTGGCAAGCTTACCTAGCCGTCGGGATTGG
>SKHS01000057.1 GCA_007116835.1 Halomonas sp. | reverse complement strand
TGGCGGCAATGGCAAGGCCGATGCCGAAAAAGGGGACGTAAAGCCTTGGGTGCAAGATGGCATCCCAGAAGTACTCAAAATCGTGACAAATAAACGGCTCATTCAGCGTGCGGGACTTGGTGTTGCTGGCCTGCACCACCACCAGTTGCAGCGAAAGAATGAACACAATCGCAAACCAAGGGCGCTGTAGAAGTAGAACAAATAGGCCAAATAGCAATAGCCAGCTGCCCAGGTGAACGGTGTTAGCGGCGACACTGCGTTGCCAGTAGGGTTGCGGGCGTGGCTTGAGCAATGCTTCAAACAGCAGGCTGAGCAACCAACCCGCTAGAAGCGGCCCAATCAAAGCGGGGGAGATCAGTAGTTGCATGCTACTTACCCTCCGTGTGGCCAAAGCCCAGGTGTTTGATAAACCATTGAGCGATGCTGGCAGGCAATACTGCTAACCACCATGAGCCGAAGTTAAGTGGGAATGGAAAACTAATACGTGCGCGATTGGCTGTGATACCGCACTGAATCGCTTTGGCAGCACGCTCAGGTGACCACTCCCAAGGCTTTGGGCCAGGCATGGCATCGCACATGGGGGAGGTCACATAGCCAGGCATTACCACTGTGACACCGATACCGTGAGGGGCAAGTAAGCCACGGAGCCCTTCACCGTAGGCTTTGATGCCTGCTTTGCTGGCGCTGTAGCTAGGCGTTGTTGGCAGGCCATGCCAGCCTGCAAGAGAGCTAATAAACACCAGCTGGCCGCTGCCTCGTGCTTGCATGGCAGGTACCAAGCGCTGCGCCATGGCAATGGGGGCTTTTAAGTTAATATCCAACAGTGCTTGCACGTCATCCCATGGTTCAAGTGTTTGGTCGCTTGGGTGCGTATTGATGCCCGCATTGGCGATCACAATATCGGGCACGTGCTCTGCACATAGGGTATCTAGCCAGGCGTTAAGTTCGGTGTTGTCCGTTAGGCTGGCGGATGACAGTGACACCTGAGCGCCTTTCTCGTGACACACTCCCGCCAGCTCTTCAAGCGACTGTCGATTGCGCCCATGCAACACCAGGTGCGTATTGGGTGCTGCATAAGCGTGAGCCAGCGCTCCACCAATGGCACCGGTTGCCCCGGTGATCAGCACACAGCGTGATTTGCCAGTGGAAGGCGTTGATGATTGGCCAGCGCTCAAAGCAGTTTCTCCAGCGGTGAGGGGCAGGCTTCCAGTATATGCGCTGCGTTGTTCACGGCTAAATCAATACTGGACTGGCAATAAAAGCCGCCGTTAATCTGAACGGTATGCATCACTGTATTGCGAAAGTAGCCAAATAACACTTGGCTGGGCGGCGGAGGCTGATGCCAAAACTCGTCTAAGGCGCCTTCGTAGGTAAGGCCCGCCAAGTGGTAGATAGGGTCGCTTAACGCAAAGGTGGGGCACTGCTTCTCAAGAGAGACAATACCCACCGTGCTGTTCACGGTAACGGTGCCAACGGCGTGCTTAATCAGCGGGTTTAGATCGCCTGATTCTAGATAGACAATACGCCCCTGCAAACCGTAAAACGTTTCTAATCTTTTGATAATTTTCGGGTAGTTGACCAGGCCCATATCCAGTGGGTGGTTTTTAATACACAGCAGCGCATCGCTTGGGGCGTGCAATGCAAATGACCCCATAACGTGATCCATCACCTCTTGCATATTGCTGTAGGGGGAGTGGTCACGAATCTGCGCATCGGTATTGAGCTGCAGAGGCAGCATAAAATAGGGTTTGCCCCCCTCAATCAGGCTTTTAATACGCTTTGCGTCGCGTTTTTTCCACTGCTTCAACAGCGTGAAGCGCTTAAGGTAGCCCGCATACTCTACCGGCGCAGTAATCGGCGCGTGATTGCGGTAGTGGGGGGCTACCAGCGGGTTGGCAAGCCCGGCCAAGTGGTAACCAACATCATGGGCGGCACGGATTTTAAACGACGAGCGGAAGCGAACCGGGGCAGGCAGTTGAGGGAGGGCTTTGCCGGTTTCGTAAAACCATGTGGGGTCGCGGGGCAGCAGTGAATGGCCGTTCACGCCTTCCCGTTCAAGCGTGACCCAGAAAGGTCGAAAATACCCTTCTTCAAACACATGGGTACGGATACCCGCTGCTTGGGCTTGGTCGATTGCCGGGCGATGAATCGGCCGACGGTCACCAAACAGCACTTGGTCGGTAATGCCGTAGCGCTGCCACAGTGACTGAATATAACCGGGCAGTTCGCTGAGTGGCCCACGGAACAGGTGGCTTTGGCTGTGGGTGCGCTGCCAGTAAGCGATGTCGCCAGCGTTGAAGTTAACTTTTACTACGCGGTGGCCGTCGTCGGTAAGCCGGCGAGCCAAACGCTGATAAAAGGGCGAGCAGACGCCTTGTAAAAATAAGAATGCGCGCTTGTGCTTCAACTTAGTGACTTCCAATAAATACGTTACGATAACAGCGGTACAGTCGCTGTTTCCATGTAAGCATGTGTTTTTTTGATAAAACGTGTTGTGCTTTAGCCTGTTCCAACAGGCTGACCACGGTTTCTGCGTTACACAGCTGCCGAGAGCCAGGATCGACGTAGCTTGGGTACAGAAGCAGGGTTCCTGCTACCAAGGCATCCAAGGACAGCACCCGGTTGCGTCTCGGGCAGTGCATGGCATCCTGGGTGAGCCCCCAGCCAGCATAAAACGGCAGACCATAGGTGTGTACGTGGCATTGACGAAGCAGTGCTTCAAAGCCGGTAAGCGAACTCATGGTATGCACCGCATCAACGCGTGCTAATAGCGCGGTGATATCAACGTGGCTAGCGTCAAGATCATACAGGCGTTTGGCGTTGGTATCGAGTGCGCCGATACGGGCACCGGAGATCACGTCTGGGTGTGCTTTGTAAATGATACATGCATCGGGATTAGCGTCCCGAACGGCTTTTAAAAGCGCGCTATTTGTGCGTACTTCTGGCGATCCGGTTGCAATCGAGGCGTCACTCTCTACTTGGCCAGGTACTAATATGGTGTACCTGTCGGCCGGCAGGTTGATCGTGTTTTCGCCTGGCATGTTGTATTTGGAGAGCTTTAAGGCAACTAAACGTTCACGCAGCTGTGCCGCTCGCTCTAGCAGGTCATCGCTAAAGTCGCTGGTGTTAAGCAGCGTTTCAAGCTCGCTAGGTTGGCTGGGGTCGTAGTAAATGCCCTGGCGATCAATCACTAGCGACAGCGGTTGAGTAAGATCGACCCCCAAGCCTACCGAGCGGATGAAGCCATCCTCCATTCGCCAAATGGCTGGCATATGGTGGCGGTGGCGGGCTTTAAAGTCATCGTTAATGCGGCTAGACCACACCAGTAGATTAGGTGTGTCAGCCGCCTGAGAGGACGCTGCAGGCAGCTCTTTTGGGTAGTGGGCCTCAGCCGCTGGGCCGAGAAAGTGACCAATAAAGCGCCGTTTCCATGAGGAGAAGCCGCAGGCTAGCCATTTGCCGCGAAGCCGCTCTTGCTGTCGCTTTTGGTCGGCAATCAGCGCGATCGTCTCTTCAAGCGTAGCAGCGCTGCCCGTGTAAGGGTTGGCGTAGCGCGTGTAGCGTAAGTAAGCTGCGGCAAATACCTCTTCAAGGGAGCGCACCGCTTGACGGCGCGAGCAGCTGAGCCTGTCAACCGTTAACCCCCAGCCGGCATAAAATGGCAGGCCAAAGCAGTGCACGTGCTTACCTGCCATTAACGCTTCAAAACCTAGCTGGCTGGTGACCACGTAAACGGCATCGACGGCATCAAACAGCGCCCAGGGGTTAAGGTTGTCACTAACGATGCGGCAGCGAGGGTGGTTGATCGCGTTTTCGAGGTGGCCTTGTTTCTTTCCAGCAATGACGTCCGGGTGAACCTTGACGACTATCTCGGCGTCGGGGTGATCATTTAAAGCGCAGGCTAGCATTTGCTGAAAACTGTCTGCACTGCCCCCCCCATAGTGAATGGAGGCATCGCCAGCCGTTTGGTCAACCACTAAAATGCGCGAGCAGGACGAGTCAGCGCATTGGGGTAGTGGCAGTGGGCGGTCAGGCGCATGGTTATATTTTGATAGCCGGTAGCGCGATAGCTGCTCTATGCAGCGCGCTGCCTGGGTAAGCTCTTCGCTGTTAAATGTGGCGCTATTGAGCCAATTTTCTAAATCACTGGGGCGTGAGGCATCATAGTAAATACCGGTGTAGTCAACTACCATGCTATGGGGCTGGAAGCCGTCAACGCCTAGTCCCAATGAACGAAGAAAGCCATCCTCAAGAGCGATATAAGGTAGCCCTCGCCGTCTGGCATAATGGCGCGCCCGCGTGCTAGTGGGTTTAAGTCCCCAGCCGATGACCGCGCTAGGTGCAGGGCGTAGCAACCCGACTGGCGAGAAGTGATCAAATTCAGGCAAAAAAGATGCAAGGGCAGCGATGTTGATAATGCCCTTTGATGTGTAGCCTGCGATGTGTTTTGCCATGAAAGGGCCGCAATGGTGTTAGAGTTAGCACTAATATAAGTGCAAGCACAATAAATCGGCGAACATACGTGAAAAGATCTAGCTTATCAATTAAGCCTAATGTGCTCTTACGATAAGGAGTCGCTTGTCACGCGATGCCACAGTGTAAAAAGCCTAAGTTGAATTGTATCAACGCGCATTTCTCTCATCTTTTTGATAAGTTATCCGCCTGTCTCGCGGTTGGGGTTAATTCAGTAGCCCCAATGGTGGTGAATGTTAATAATAAAAGGGTTATCGGTGCGTCTAGCTCCGATGTACAGAAAATTGATGTTTAATACCTCTTGGCTCAGCAAGCTTGTCGCGCTCAGTTCGTTGAAAAGTCGGCTATTGCTGGGGCTTTCGTGTGCGTTGCTATTATTGGCAGCCTTAGTGCTGAGCATGGCTTGGCAGGTGGGTAAGACCATGGTGCATGAAACCAACATGGCCCACCTGCGCTATGAAGCTGACATTATCGCTGATGAAATTACTAAGCAGATGGATCACCGCTTTGAAGCGCTAGCGCGCCTGAGTGACACGCTAGGCATAACAAATGACGCCCAGCAGCTAGGCACTGAACTGCGCCACAACGATGCGTTATTGGCGTGGTTTGATGCCATTGTTGTCAGCGATAGCCAGGGGCGTATCCTTTCCGATTGGCCAATCGTTGTCGGCCGCGCAGGCCTTGAAACGGCTGAGCTTGAGTATTTTCAAATGCTGCGCGGCACGCGCCGACCCTATGTGAGCGAGCCATTCGTGGGGCGCGCGAGCGACACGCCCATGGTGCTAGTGAGTGTGCCGCGCCTGGATAGCGCCGGCCGGTTTGCAGGCTTTGTAGGTGGCGTGGTCAGCCTTGATAGCAGTGGGTTGTTTAAACGTTTGGCGACGATACGGCTGGGCG
>SKHS01000112.1 GCA_007116835.1 Halomonas sp. | reverse complement strand
GGGGTTGGGTATTTGGCACGATACGCACCGAAGAGCAGTTCGAGGCAAAGCGCCGCGAGCTGGCCGAACGTGAGTGGTCACGGCTCAAGGCCAATGACTCACTAGAGTGCCGTAACTGCCACGAATTCGACTCCATGGATTTTACCCTGCAGGGTACGCGTGCTGCTCGCGCCCACTCCACCAACCTCGCCTCGGGGGATGCAACCTGCATCGACTGCCATAAAGGTATTGCCCACGAGCTACCGGATATGAGTCCTAGCATAGGCGCTGCCATGGTAACGCCTGATATCGTTTCTTGGGCCGCGCACTTAGAGCTGGAGAGCGGTGCATACGCCGATCAGTAGGGGCGGCGTCGACTGAAAAGGCACTGGCAGAATAGATGCATTAAGTGCTAGAACAGGCTATGTCGTCAATTCATGTGCCAGTGCGCAGGGTGGAAGAGAGAATGAGTCAGGGAAAAGTCTTGGTTTTACATGGCCCTAATCTCAACTTGCTGGGTAGCCGCCAGCCAGAAATATATGGTTATGACACCTTAGAAGATGTGAATAACCTGTTGCGGGAGCAAGCGGTGCTGGCGGGGTGGGATATTACCTGTCAGCAGAGTAATCACGAAGGTGAGCTGATTGATGCTATCCACGCCGCACGTCTTGATGGAACCCAGGCGATTATTATTAATCCGGCAGCCTATACCCATACATCTATTGCAATACTGGATGCGTTGAATGCGTTTGATGGCAAAGTGATTGAAGTGCATCTATCTAATGTACATAAGCGTGAAGCTTTTCGGCACCACTCCTACGTCTCACTTCGTGCTGACGGCGTGATAGCCGGATTGGGCGTACAAGGTTATCGCGCTGCGTTAAACGCGGTAATGGCTGATGTTGATCGCCCTCATTAAGTGGTGTGCCTTAACCCAACGGCTGGGTTTCAACGGGTTGACAGTCACATATGGCGACATGTAGCAATATGTTCTAAATTAACTTTGTCTGCGGTTACGTACAGGTATATTAAGCATCTACGGGGGAAGTGAAGGTATGATGTTAGCCAGTAGGGTAGGCCACCCACTTCATTTTTGGTCGGCGATCCTGCTGGTGCCAATGATGCTTTCGGGGTGCTCAATGCATGCCCATTCGCCGACGCTTTCCTTGTATGGTTCGTTTTTTCCTGTCTGGCTAATGGCGGCCCTACTCGGAGTGATCTGTACCGTCGTCCTGCGGCTGCTGCTCATCCGCGTCGGGCTGCACGAGCATCTGCCGATGCCGCCGCTGACCTATCTCTGTGCGACAATCTTCAGCGGCATCATGATCTGGGCGTTTTGGACTGGAGTGCTGGCACTATGAGCAACCAGAGCGATATGAGCAACCAGAACGACATGGGCGATGAGAATAATAAATCCGCACCACGCGAGCCCAGAATGCGACTACTCTTCGCGCGCCTTATCGGCTTCGCGCTGATCGCTAGTGCCATCATTGCTATCATCTTTGTGGCTATGCAGCGCACAACCACCCTGCATACAGACCATGCTGAGGTGAGCGCCACGATCGTGCCAGTATCGACCAATGTGCCGGGGCATGTCACTGAGGTTTTCATTGAGGACAATGTTTTCGTAGAAGCGGGAGATCTACTGTTTCGCATTGATCCAGAACCTTACGAGCTGCGAGTGGAACAGGCGCGCGCAATGCTACGCACTGCCGAAGCCGAGCTTGAGACTGGTGGTCGTTTACTCTCCGTTCAACAGACCAATGCTGAAATTGCCAGTCGCCAGATCGATCGTGCCCGCAATCACGTTGATCTCACCCGTCAGTCGCTACAGCGACTGGAGAACCTGCTGCCGCGAGGCATGGTGACCGCCCAGCAAGTTGATACCGCGCGCACGGTTCATGGGGATGCCTTAATCTCGCTCGATGAGTCATTGAGCCAGCAATTGGCAGCGCAAACCATGATTGGGACGCTTGATGCCCCTCAGGCTCAAGTGGATCTGGCACGCACTAGCCTGGCACTGGCCGAACGCGAACTGCGCAGAACCGAAGTGCGCGCACCAATTTCGGGCCGCATTACTGGGCTTGATCTCGGTGTCGGCACGTATGTGGTGACCGGTGTTTCGCTGTTCTCGCTCATTGACACCGAAGACTGGGTGGTCACGGCTCTGTTTCGTGAAACCGAATTACCGCGCATTCGCGTCGGTGCGCCGGTCGATGTCTTTGTCATGTCGGCGCCAACGCAGCGCCTGAGCGGTCATGTCCAGAGTCTCGGCTATGGGGTCAGAACTACCGGTAGCATCAGTATCCTCGGCCTGCCGATCATTGACAGCTCGGTCGATTGGGTACGGGTCGCGCAGCGGTTTCCAGTCACCATCCGTCTCGAAGAGCCACCTGAAGCGCTAATGCGCGTGGGTGCCTCCGCTTCCGTCATCATCCATTCGGCTGAAGAGCATGAGTAGCCACGCTGCCACATCGTCGAACGGTATGTGGCAGGCACTTATCGACGACCTACGCCCCTATGACGGGCGTTTGGAGATGACGCTGCACATTGCGTTGCTATGCGGACTGACGGCGGTTGTTGCCATGGCGCTTCAGGTGCCTCTGGCGCTGCTCTCGTGTTATCTGATCTTCCTGATGTACCGAGACAATGCAGGCGAGAACATTGGGATTGGCGTTGGTCTGATCCTTGCGGCGACAGTCCTCATCGCTTTAAGTATCCTCCTCATGATGTTCGTCGCCGATGCGCCCGCACTGCGGCTGGCGATGATGGGAGCGGTAACCTTCGTCTTTATGTGGCTGGCACGGGCTAGCAAACTGGGTGAACCCGCCGGTCTACTGGGTTTCATCATCGTGTTTATCCTGACGTTCTACGACTACATCTCTATGCCGGAATTGGTGTTGCGTGGTTTGGCCTGGGTGTGGATGGTGGTCTTTGTGCCGATGGTACTGTTGGTTATCCTCAACGTGTTTGTTGGTCGAAGCCCGCTGCGCCTTGTGCGCGAGCGGGTGCGTGAGCGGCTGTGCGAGTCGGCGCGCCTCATCGAAGGGGGTGATCCTGCCCCGACCGACCGGTTGTTAAGAGAAGGCAATGAAGCGGCCGAAAAGCATGCGGGTATGGCGCGTCTGCTTGCTCTGGTGTCGAAAGATGAGCATGACCGGCTCGTTGAGGAGCTTGCAGCGAGCTTCGATTTGCTCGCTACCGCGCAAGCGGCTACAGCAGCAGGTCGACCTGAGACCGAACTGGCGCCCTTGCTACGCCGGATGGCCGAGGGAGCGGCGCCGTCCCTACCTGTGGGTGGTGGCCCGGTTGCTGATGCCGCCCGTGCGTTTGTTGCCGCTCGCAGCGCCGCTAACGTCACTGGCCTTGCTCCTGCCGAGGATAAGCGTTCATTTCTGCAGTCGGATGCTTTCGAGAATCCTATTTACACCCAGTTTGCGCTCAAGGTGTTGCTGGCTGTCTTTCTGACCTATGCCTTGTACACCAGCATCGGCCTGTTCGAGATCCACACGGCGATGGTCACTTGTTTCGTCGTCGCCCTCGGCACCTCTGGCGAGACCTTTCACAAAAGTACCCTGCGTATTATTGGCTGCCTGATAGGCGCGGCGATGGGAGCCTTCGCTGTTATCTTCGTGATGCCGCATCTGAATGACCCTGGACACCTTTTCCTGCTCATCGCCACGGGTAGCCTGATGGCTGGCTGGGTAGCGATGGGGTCGTATCGCGTGCAGTACGCAGGCTTTCAAATGGCACTTGCCTTTTTCATCTGCGTACTGCCTGGATCACCACTGGAATTTGGGCCGAACTATGACCTCTCTGACGCGGGCTATCGAGTGCTCGGTATTCTCGTGGGCATCGGTATCATGGGGCTAGTGTTCTCGTTGGTTTGGCCGGAGAGTGCAAAGGATACCCGTGATAGTGAGACTGACGCAGCGCTCGCGGTTATGGTCAAGGTGCTACGCGGCGAGGATCGTCTTGCTGATGTTTATCGCCATATTGGGGCAGCACACCATGCCCAGGAAGTGATGAGGTTCGAGTGGCTTGGGCCTGCTACTGGTCAGCAGATAGCGGGCGCCAAGCGACTCGCAGCCACTGAGCAGCTAGCACGGCTGCTGCCGCTCATGAGTGGACAGAGCGCAGCCCTCCTTGCCGCTGCCCTAGAGACATCAGCTGAACACCCATTGGCGGATTCCTACACAGCCAACGGTGCCCGTGACGCCATATACGACCGTGCACGAGTGCTGGTCGGGATACTGACAGGGAAAGTGAATGAGAGTTAAGCTTCATCGAATAGCGTTTGCCGCCATCTGTGTCGCAACAGCGGGCTGCGCGCAACAGACTATCCATCCGACCTCGCCCGACGCCTCGACTCCCCTGGGATCGATGCAAACGGCAACCGGTGCCATGGATTTTTCGCTACCAGCCGATCTGTTGCTGGCAGAAGATCAGGCCTCTACGCTCATCGGTCAGCAGCTCTCGACCGAACAGTCGGTCGCCATCGACCCAGAGCGGATTTACACACTACCTGAGTTGATCGACATTGCTCAGCGGACTAAACCGGCAACACGCGCTGCTTGGCTGCGTGCTCGTGAAGCCGCACTTGCTGTGAATGTCGTCGAAGCCTCTTACTTGCCACAACTGTCCGCCAACGTGCTAGCGGGCTATGAAACCGTGTCACGTCCCGAACAGGCCATTCCGGAACTCGGAATCGGAACAGGGCGATTGACCGCGACTGGATACCAAGTGATACCCAATCTTGCCGTGGAGTGGCTGTTGTTCGACTTCGGTGCGCGTGATGCCGCTATGGAGATGGCAGAGCAGGCTGCTATCGTCGGCAATATCGCTTTCCACAGCGCTCATCAACGGGTCATCTTCGAAGTCAGCGAGGCCTATTTTCAATACTCGGCAGCACGTGCGGAAACACGTATCGACCGAGAGCGGGTGGAAGATGCCCGAACCTTACTCAGCGTTGCTGAAGGTCGATTACGAGAAGGCTTGGCGATTAGGGCGGAAGTTGCCCAAGCACGCCAGATCGAAGCCCGGGCCCAGTTCGATCTGACGCGGGCCGAAAGTCGCGAGGGAAGTACCCAGGCGGCGCTGATGCACGCCATGGGCTTGTCGCCAGCAACCGCTATACAAGTGGCGGAGCTCTCTGATCGGCGGCTACCGGAAGAGGTGCCGGTGCCGCTTGAGGAGCTGATTAAGACCTCGCTGGCCCAGCGGCCCGATATTCAGGCAGCGCTGGCCCGAGTGCGAGCTACCCGATCCGAGGTGGATCTGGTGGCCGCGTCTTCTAGGCCTAAGATCGCGGCGGTGGCAGAAGTGGGTAGGGCAATTGGCGGCGTTAGCCTGCGTGATAGTCGCTTTGGCGGAAGTGCCTCGATGAACAGGACGCTTGATGAGGCCATCGCCGGTGTTGTGCTTACCATGCCCCTTTTCGATGGTGGTCTGCGCCAGACGCAGGAGCGGCAAGCGCGTATACAGGCCGAGGCGGCTAAACAGGATCTCCTTGAAATCCGCAATATGGCTGCACAGGAAATTGTCGAAGCCTACAGCCTGCTGCACAGCAGTCTAGCGGCCTACACGGCGTCGGGCCCACTGCTCGAAGCCGGCCGAGAAACCTATGAGACTGCGCTGGGGCTTTACGAAAATGGCCTCGCGACGCTGGCTGAGGTCAGTCAGTCTAAAATTGGTCTAAACGACGTTCGCCTGCTCCGCGAGCAAGCCTTTGCTGATACCTTCGCTGCTGCGACAGCTCTTGCCTTCGCGACGGGTCGGCTCACCAACCGCGATGTGTCGACCCAATGGTGATGGAGGGCAGTGTGGATCAGCGCTCTGGTCTACAGTGTTGATATAAGACGTGCGCACACTGTGCCCGGCCGCACCGTTAACAAGCATTGGAGTGCATGAGATGAAACAGGTTTTGTGGGTAGCTGCTGTTGTATTCCTCGCCGCCTGTGGCGGGGAGTCTGAACCGGAGTCGGAACCGACAATGGAGATCGAGATCACCGGTGAGGCGCATTACATGGAGCGGATTATGATGCCACCCGACACGGTGCTTGAGATCGCGTTGGTCGATGAGGTTAGCGGTGACCGCTTGGCCGTCGAGCGAATGGAAGACGTAGGGTCGCCACCTTATCCTTTTAGCTTACGCATCGACCAAGGCCTGATGAGCTCCGATGATCACTATCTGCTGCAGTTGACTCTGTACCTTCCTGATGCGACTCCCCGATTTGCGGCTGAAGTGCCGGTTTCATCCAACCAGACCAGCGTATCAGAGGTCAGACTGATCGGCGTCGATGCCAGTGCGCAGGGCATGGGCTCAGAAACGTTGGCTGTCGAATGGCACTCTTTCCAGTGCGGTGATGTTGCCGTGGACGCAAACTTTGAGATGGACGATCAGGTCACCCTGTCCTTGCCCTGGGGCAAAGCCGAGCTGCCTTTGGTGCCCGCTGCATCAGGGGCTCGATATGACGACGGTGACATTGAGTTTTGGACCCGGGGTACCGATCAGGCCCGTTTGACCATTGCTGATGATGACAGCGTCGAGTGCTCGCTGCGCGACAGCGTGTCTCCTTGGACCCAGGCGATGCTCGACGGTGTTGATTTCAGAGCCGTGGGTAACGAGCCGAGCTGGCACGTCGACGTTATGGAGGAAGAGGGCATTATGTTCCTGACACGTGACCATGGTGCCAACCGCCTCGTTTTCGAGAATGTCGAGGTGTTGGCCGACCAAGCAGGCTACCACGCTGACGCTTCGGGTAACGACGTTAAGGTTATGCTGGCCTCGGAGCCTTGCCAGGACAGCATGGTGGGATGGACGTTCCCCTTCACGGTTAGTCTTGAGAGCAACGGGCAGACCCTGCAGGCCTGCGGACGCTTTCTGCACTGAGCTTCCTGGGGAGATGTTTGGCCACGGGTGATCCGCTTGGGCGTCTCAAGTTAGGTCCTAATTCGACCTCAGAGTGTGGCCACTACCATAGACTGGAGATGAGCAATGACAAATCGTTCCCACAGCATGGATGATGAAATCTACGGATCTAGCACGTTGGCTAAGCCGCTCCCCAAATCCGGGTTCCCTGACAATGAGCAATCACCGCGCTGGGTTTGCGCTGCCGTGCGCGACGAATTGATGCTAGACGGCAATGCACGCCAGAACCTCGCAACCTTCTGCCAGACCTGGGAAGAACCAGAAGTGCATGAGCTGATGGATGCATGCATCGACAAGAACATGATCGACAAGGACGAATACCCACAGACTGCTGAGATTGAAGCACGTTGTGTCCGCATGCTGGCGGATCTCTGGAACGCGCCCGAAGGGCCAGCAACAGGCTGTTCGACAACAGGCTCAAGCGAGGCTGCGATGCTGGGTGGACTGGCCATGAAGCGCCGCTGGGAGGCTAAGCGCCGCGCGGATGGCAAGCCAACCGACAAGCCTAACCTCGTGACTGGTCCGGTTCAGGTCTGCTGGCACAAATTCACCCGCTACTGGGATATCGAGCATCGCGAGATCCCGATGGAGCAGGGGCGGCTGCTGATGACTCCCGAGGAAGCTTTAAAATACTGTGACGAGAACACGATCGGCGTGGTTCCGACCCTTGGCGTGACCTTTACCGGTGAGTACGAGCCTGTGAAGGCCGTCAGCGACGCGCTCGACCAGCTGGAGCGTGACACCGGTCTTGATATTCCAATTCATGTGGACGGTGCCAGCGGAGGATTTTTAGCGCCATTCTGCGCACCAGATATTGAATGGGATTTCCGCCTTCCGCGGGTGCGCTCGATCAACGCGTCAGGCCACAAGTTTGGCCTCGCGCCCCTAGGGGTCGGATGGGTGCTGTGGCGACAGGAAAGCGACTTGCCTGAGGACATGATTTTCTGGGTCAATTATCTGGGCGGTAACATGAAGGACATTGCCCTTAATTTCTCGCGGCCCGGCGGTCAGATTGTGTGCCAATACTACAACTTCGTCCGGCTTGGCCGCGAGGGCTACGAAAAGGTGCACGGTGCCTGTTACGACAGCGCGGAGTACCTCGCCACCGAGATCGCCGCATTAGGTCCATTCGAGATCGTTTTCGACGGAGATCGCCGCCGCGGTATCCCTGCGGTGTCGTGGAAGCTGAAAGATGGCAGTGATCCAGGCTTCACGCTGTTTGATCTTGCCGACCGCTTGCGGGTGCGTGGTTGGCAGGTGCCAGCTTACACACTGCCCTCGAATTGCGAGGATCAGGCGATTCAGCGCATTCTAGTGCGCAACGGTGTCAGTGGGGATTTATGCGCACTACTGATGGATGATATGAAAGCGGCATTGGCGCATCTCTCGGCCCATCCCAGACAGGTGCCCCTCGCAGAAGAGGACGCCTCAGGGTTCCATCACTAATCTTTGTGAACGTCCATGTGACGGCCGACAACGACCGCCTCGTTGGCGCATGACCAAACGAGGCGCGTGCACATATGGCGACTCCTCTCGTTTCGTTGCAAACCGGCCTATTGCCCGACTGTGCCTGACACCGTTTCCGCCGTGTATTGGCCACCTTCGGCGGTCGGCTTTAAAGGATTGGCCCGAGCATCGCGATAGTGTTGTTGATTAACCGGCGGTGGGGAGGCCAGTTAGCAACATCATCAGGATCAACACGCACAGCGCTGTCGAGGTAGTGCTGCTGACGTTGACGGATCTGCTGGGTCAGCTCTGAGCTGTAGATCAGGATGTTGTTCTCGTAGTTGAGCTCGAAGCTGCGTCGGTCCATGTTGGCGGAGCCGATGAGGCTGATCTCGCCATCGAGGGTGAGCGACTTGGTGTGCAGTAGGCCACCGACGTACTCATAGATTTGCACGCCGGCGGTAAGTAACTCGGCGTAGTAGCTGCGGCTGGCAGCGGCTACTACGCGGCTGTCATTGCGTTGGGGAAAGATAATCAGCGTCTCCACACCGCGACGGGCGCTGGCGCATAGCGCGGCCTGTAAAGCTTCGTCTGGCACATAGTATGGCGTGGTGATGACGAGGCTGTGGCGGGCACTGTAAATCAGCGCCTCGAACATCTCTGGCATGGCCGAGTCGCGCACCGTGGGGCCAGTGCCGACTACTTGGGCGCTGATGCCAGGCTGGATGTCGGGGAGCGGCCTACGTAGCATAGCGTGGATGTCGTCGTTGACATGCGCCATCCAGTCGCTGGCGAACAGGTGTTGGTTCTGTCGTGCGATCGGTCCCTCGAAGCGGATCATAAGGTCGACCCAGGGGGCGTACTTGGCCTTGACGCGAAATTCAGGGTCGGCGCAATTTTGGCTACCGCAGTAGGTAATGTGGTCGTCAATGACGACGACTTTGCGGTGATTGCGCAAATCGATGCGACCGCCGAGCACACGCAGGATCGGATTGCCGATGGGCAGGGCGCGCGCTAGCCGAACGCCAGCAGTGTGCATCGCCTGCCAGTGCTTGGAGTGGATCATGGCTCGCGCGCCAAGGTCATCGGCCATGGCGCGGCATGTGACCCCACGCGAAGCGGCACGCATCAGAGCCTTGGCGACGTTGAGGCCGTTGTCATCGGGCAACCAGATGTAAAACAGCAGATGAACGTGATCCTGTGCGGCGTCGATATCAGCAACCAGCGTCTCGATGACGTCATTGGAGTCATGCATGAGATGAGCGTGGTTACCGCCGACCGGTTTAAACCCGCTGATGGAATGGCCTACCTGAAACAAATGCTGGTAGCGTTTCGGGATTTGAGGAGCTAGGTTGGGTGAATCGTCACCGGGTACGGCCTGTGACGTTGGTATTTGCGCAAGTACCGCGCGCATCCGCGCGGCGCGCTTGCGGCCGATGTTGGTCTCGCCGAGTAGCAGGTAGGCGATGATACCGCCGATGGGAAGGGCGATGATGACTACCACCCAGGCCAGCCTAGCCCTTGGGTCGCGGTGCGGCTTGAGTAGAACACGGATGATCAGCAGCCACTGAATCGTTAGATGCAGCGCAACGCTGAGAGCAGTGAAAACGATAGAGTCGCTGATGCCATTCATTTTAAGTGTGCTTCCTCATGCCGATACTGCCGGGAAATCAACACTAACCGACGACGTGCCCCTGCCCGCCGAACAGGCGGCCTGTGCTGACCTGGCTATGTGTCATTGCCCCAGCCGTCAGTGCGTCATGGTTAGCTTTATTTCTTTCTTGGTTTCCGTGACCTTAGTATACCTTTTACCACCCGACCTGTCGGTGCCCTGCATGGAGGCAATGGCTACGTGAGCCTGCCGCTCTGCGTTAAAGCTACCGCTTAGGCGTGCTTCATTGCGTGTGGTCGAAGAAAGAAAAAGGGTGCCGTTATCGGCACCCTTTTCGTTGGCGGCTTTCTAATGATGTTAAGCGCTTTTCTTAACCGCTTTCTTGGCTTCGCTCTCCTTGCTGTCATTGGCGTCGCTTGGTTGAGGCAGCGAAGGCAATGACTTAGCAAGCATATCGACGCTATGGCGATAGTAGAGCTGGCTCTTGTTGTGCTCACCAAGGCTTGCATAGAGGCGAGCAAGTTCGGCGCAGACTTCCCCATTGGGACGCTGTCGCTGGCTGGCTTCGAAATACTCTAGGGCTTTTTCCCACTGGCCGGTGCGCAGTGAGAGGCGTCCACAGGCCAATAACAGTTCGGGATCATTGGGGCGCTCTTGCAACCACGTTTCTGCTTTTGCCAGCTGGCGCGCGGCATCCACGTTAATGAGGCCATAGCGCTTAACCAAACGCGCATCCCAGTGGTTATCCAGTGAGTGGTTCAGCAGACGCTCGGCGATCGGTTCTTCGTTCGCTTGTAACAGCGCCTCCGTGTAGAGCACGATGAGTTCGGTATTGCCGCGTAGGTAATCCGGCATATCGGCCCACAAGCCGCGAACGCGTTCGATATTGGTGGGGTTTTTGGCCTCAAAAATAATCAGTTCACGGTAGGCTTTGAACTCCAGCTGCTCACGCGCTTGCTGGGCAATCAGCTTTTGTGCAGCCAAGCGCGGAATTAGGCGGCGCAGGCCTTCCCAATCATTAACGCTAAGGTGTACTTGCTTAAGCAGCTTGAGCACCTGGGGATGATTGGTCAGCTTTTTATCCAGGCGGCTAAGAATGGCAAGTGCTTCTTCAGGCTGCTGACGGTCGATCATCAGCTGGGCCTGCATCAGGCCAATGGCCGTATCAGCACCGTCGGTGGTGAGCTGTGCCTGGTTCAAATGCTCCTGGGACTTCTCATGATGGCCTTGGTAATGAGCTGCCAGTGCCGCGGAAAGGTAATTGACCAGCGGGGTGCTTGAGTCACCTGCAGCCCCCACCAGCGCTTTCTCGGCTTTTTTCCAGCGGCCTTCCGTTAGGGCAACCAAGCCGTAAACGGTGCGTTTCATCGCACGACGATGGCGAGCACGGCTGTTCCAGGTGCGAAAGCTGCCGACCGGGCGCAAAAGGCCGGTAAGGAGCCGCAGTGCAAAGTGCAGGACGAGGAAGGCACCCAGCAGTAGCACCAGACCAAACCAGAACGAGGTTTGTACCGAGGTATCACCAACGCGGATCAGCCAGTAGCCGGGCACCGACATCATCAGATGGCCGAATACTGCACCGACCGCAAGGCCGGCAACGATTAAGAGAATAAGTTTCCTCATGCATCACCTCCGCCTTGGCGACGCGACTCAAAGCGGTTTTCGATGAAGCCCGCCATGGCTTGTTGCGAGGCGCTGATATCCGGCAGCTCGGGCTGAACCTGGACTTGCTTTAGCTCTTGCAAGCGCGCGATAACCCGTTGGGTAGCGTCGCGTTCGGTATCGTAGTAGCCGTTGAGCAGGTTCAGCGCTTTGTCGAGGCTCGCCTCGAAGAGTTCCTGCTCTTCTTTCAACAGTGCCAGCTGCGACTGTTCAAGAATTAAGCGCAGGCTCTGGCGTAGATAAGACTCTTGTTCTGGTGTGATCAGAGTTTCCAGCGCGCCATCATGTTGGCGGATAACCACCAGGTCTTTCAGCTCTTCACCGAAGCGAGCAAGTTGACGCTGGAAGGTGCCGGTAGGTGGCTGCTCAATACTAGAGGTGACCGCGCGCTCTTCAATCTCTTGTGAAAGGCGCAGGCTAGCAATGCGCTCTTGCTGGGCGTTCAACGCAAGATAAATACCCGTACGGTCAACCTGGGGCACCGCATCCAGTGCGGCAAGCTCATTGGCGATGGCACGACGCACTGGCGTTAACGCTGGGTTATCAGCATCTACCAAACGGGCGTCGGCAGTGCGTAGCAGGGCAGCTGCGCCATCTACGTCACCTTCCAGCTGCAAGCGCTGGTTTGCTAAACGCAGCAGGTACGCCGCTTCAGCGTGTAGCCAGTCGCGTTCGTCGGCCTCCTGCTCTTGGGAAAGCTGCGCCAACACGTTGTCTAGTGTGCTGTTAACGTCACTGCGGTAGCTGTCTAGCTCGCTACGCAGCTCACTCATTGTGCTGTCTAGCGCCTGGTTGCGCTCAGCTTCGCTACTTTCAATACGCGACGTCAAGTCACTAACAGCCTGCTGTGAGGCGCTGTCTTGAGCCTGCTGGGCAAGTTCGTCAATACGCTGCTGCTGGTTATCCAAGCGCTGCCAGCCTTGCCAAGCGACAAAGCCAACGGCAAGTGCCAGGATAACCACCAGCGCAATAGCAACCACGCCACCCTTTCCGCTACCACCACTGCTACCGCTGGCAGGTGGTGTCGGTGGTGTCGGTCTCGCGGTGCTGCCAGTTTTCGCCGTACTTTCAGGCTTTGCCGTGTTGCCAGAGGCCGCTGCGCTACCACTGTTAGCCTGCTGGGTATCTGACGGATTGGTAGCCGTTGAAGACGACGAGGTGCCAGCGGTGGACGGCGGCGCTGTACTGGCGTGAGTCGCGCTGCCCCCTTTATTATTGCGGCGACGCGAGCGGCTGTTCTTAGCGGCGTAAGAAGACGCAGAAGACGTCTCGCTTGGTGTCGCGTCGCCTGAAGATGCATCGGTAGACGCGTTATTGACGCCTTCCTGATCGTTTGGTTGTTTGCTCATCTGTCGCTAGCCCTTATTAAGTTCCTTGATCGACATCGGCACCCTTGGGGTTACAGGACCGACTCAACGCCGCTGCCAGCGCAGCAGGCGTTGCTCCCGACGCCACTTTTAAGTCACAAAAACCCAGTTTACCGGCCAGTTTAGCTAAACGGTGGCTGGAAACGATTAGCGGTTGGTTCAACGCTGCTTGTTCACACCATTTTGCCAGATGTTCAAGCAGTTCGCCGCTGGTCGCGATTAACGCACGATAATTGCCTGTTAACAGACGTTGTTGCATCGCAGGCGATGGCGGTTGGTATACGCGGCGGTAAACCGCTAACCGCGTAACGTCGGCGCCCCGTGCGCTCATTGTATCGGCTAACAGCGTTCGGCCGCCTTCTCCTGCCACCAATAATACTCGCTGATGTGTCAGTGTTTTGAGCGAGGCAAGCGACAGCAGCGCTTCGCTGGTGTCCTCACCGTGGCTCACTGGAGGAATATGCACACGTACGCCTAATTGTTCGAACAGCACACTCGCCGTTGCACGACCTACGCTGTAATAATCAATACCGATAGGTAGTTGCGGCCAGTAGCGGTCAAGTGCGTCGCTTAAACAATAAGCGGCATAGGGACTCACTACCACTATCTTATGGTACTGATCGATATCCAACCATACGTTACGCTGTATGGGGTCTTCGGGCAGTGCCTCTAGGCGCATGACATCTAGCTGCTCGACACAGGTTCCTTGTTCACGCAGAGAGGCTGCTAAGGCATTGCCACGTTCACCTGGGCGGCAGATCAGTACCGGTTGGCTCATACGTTGCTGCCGTACACCTCAGCTAAAATATCGCCTGCCCCTTGATCCAGCAGCTCTTCGGCGATGCGAATGCCAAGGGCTTCAGGCTCATGGATAGAGCCGCTGCCCTCGGCACGTAGTACCTCAGTACCCTCTGGGTTGCCGACTAATCCGCGTAGCCAAATAGTGTCATTGGCTTTATCCAGTACCGCGTGTCCAGCGATAGGCACTTGACAGCCACCTTCCAGGCGGGTGTTCATGGCACGCTCAGCGCGCACACGAGTCGCTGTATCGGGGTCATCTAATGGGGCAAGCAAGCTAATTAGTTCCGGATCGTGCAGACGGCATTCGATGCCGAGCGCCCCTTGGCCGCAAGCGGGTAGGCAAACTTCTGGAGGAAGCGCTTGGGCAATGCGCTCATCAAGCCCTAAGCGTTTTAAGCCAGAGGTGGCGAGAATGATGGCATCAAAGTCTCCAGCGTCTAATTTTGCCAGGCGGGTCTGCACATTACCGCGTAGATTAAGGATCTGCAGGTCAGGACGCGCTTCGCGCATTTGTAGGCCACGGCGCAAACTGGCGGTGCCGATCCGCGCGCCCTCAGGTAATTCGTCAATGCTGCTATAGTGGTTGGAAACAAAGGCATCCGTTGGGTCGGCACCTGCCAAAATAACAGACAGCCCCAGCCCCTCAGGAAAATGCATAGGGACATCTTTCATCGAATGAACGGCAATATCGGCGCGCCCATCGAGCATGGCATCTTCCAGCTCTTTGACGAAAAGACCTTTACCGCCAATTTTGGAAAGCGGGGTATCGAGAATTTTATCGCCTTTTGTGGAGAGTGCGATGAGCTCGACTTCCAAGCCGCTGTGTGCCGCCATTAAACGGTCGCGGACGTGTTCGGCTTGCCACATGGCTAACTGACTTTTACGCGTAGCGATGCGCAATTTAGTAATGGATGACACGTTATTCTCCCTTTGTCGCTGACACTGCGCGACGAACTGTGATAGGTCTCATCATAAAGCACCCAGCCACACAGTAAAAATAACCGACTAAATTTATGACAGCGCTGTGTGGTCATTCATCTGTTTAGGTAACGCCATGCCCTTTGATAAACCTCAAGGCAAGCTAGACCAATTCTTCCTGCTATCACAAGACTTATTCTTATGCATTGATTTCGCGGGCATATTGCTGAACGTCAATCCGATGTTCGAAACGCTGTTGGGCTACCCCGCTGGTGAGCTGCTAGGCAAGCCCTGTGGCAAGGTGGTTGACCCACGGGATATCGCGGTGATTGAAGAGGCGCTAGCGCGTCTGCAGTATCAGGCAAAGGTGGAGCCTTTTGATGTGCGTGCGGTAACGGCAAGCGGAGAGCGCTTATGGCTAGAGGTCACCGCCGCCGTAGGAGAGCACGTCATTTATGTGATCGCCCGCGATATTTCGCGCCGAAAAATGATCGAGAAGCAGTTAATTCGTAACCAGCGGCTTTTTCAAATTGCTGGCGAAACCGCGTTGATTGGTGGTTGGTACGTGGAGATGGCGGAAAACCAGCCCATTTGGTCTAACGAAGTGTGTCGGCTGCATGGGGTGCCTGACGGGTTTAAGCCTACCGTTGACGAGGCCATCGGCTTTTATGAATCAAGCTCTCAGCCGCGTATTCGCCAGGTGTTTGCAGCCTGCTGCGAACACGGGGTCAGTTTTGATGAAGAGCTGGAAATCATCACTCGGCAAGGGGTGAGAATCTGGGTGCGTGTTATCGGCAACGCTGTGCGTGATGAAAAAGGCCACATCATTCAGGTGCAGGGCTCTACCCAAGATATCACTGAGCGTAAAGCGACCGAACGCCAGCTCACACTGCTAGAGCGCAGCGTTGAAGCAAGCACCAACGGCGTGATTATCGTTGATGCTCAGCGTCACGATTTACCGATGGTCTATGTGAACGCGGCTTTCGAGCGTATTACCGGGTACTCTCGTAACCAAATACTGGGCCAAAACTGTCGTTTTCTGCAGGGGGAAGAGACTGACCCTGCCACCCTGGCTAAGCTGCGTCAGGGCATCTACACCCAGCAAGACGTGCACGTGGTAATACGCAATTACCGCAGTAATGGCATGCCGTTTTGGAATGATCTGTATGTGTCGCCTGTGCGAGATGCCGCGGGCGTTGTGACGCACTTTGTTGGCGTACAAAATGACATTACCGCGCAGCGCGAATATCAGGCTCAGCTTCGCCATAACGCCAACCACGATGCGTTAACCGGGCTACCCAACCGGTTGTTGCTTGATCAGCGGCTGGCTCAGGGGTGTCTGCTGGCTAAGCGCTATCGTCGTTACATCGCCGTGTTATTTGTTGATCTGGATGATTTCAAGCCGATCAACGACACGCTAGGGCACGAGGTAGGCGACCATATTTTAATCGAGGTCGCCAAGCGCCTTGAAGAAGAGTTGCGTCCTTGGGATACCGTTGCGCGTTTTGGTGGCGATGAATTTATCGTGTTGCTGCCGGACTTAGCGCACGAAGAGGATGTTATGCAGGTGGTTGAGCGGCTACTGGCGCGTCTCTCAGCAGCCTACTGGTATCGAGGCAGTGAGCTACGTATTACTGCCAGCATGGGCATTGCCACTAATGACGGGACCATCAGTGAGCCGCGCCAACTGATTCAGCAGGCTGATTTGGCGATGTACAAAGCCAAGCGGCAAGGGCGTAATACTTACCAGTGGTATACCCATGAGCTGAACCGTAAAGTGGCTGAACGGGTCAGCTTACGTCATGCGCTGCAGCAAGCCATAGAGCAGTCGCAATTTGAGCTGCATTACCAACCGCAAATACATGGCCCCACCGGCCGAGTGACCGGTGTGGAAGCACTGATTCGTTGGTACCACCCCGAGCGAGGCTACGTTTCCCCTGGTCAGTTCATTAGCTTAGCAGAAGACACCGGGCAGATTATGCCGATCAGTGAGTGGGTATTAGAGAGGGCGTGCACTGATGCGGTCACCCTCAATGAACCCACCATGACCAGCACCCCGGTGACCATGGCGGTGAATATTTCACCGATGCAGTTTCAACGTGCCGGGTTTTTGGCGTCGATTCAGGCGGTACTCAAGAAGACAGGTCTCGCGCCCGAACTATTAGAGCTAGAGCTGACCGAAGGCGTGTTAATGGACAGTACCGAGCACGCGATACAAACACTGCGGGATCTGCGCGCGCTGGGCGTGCATATTGCGCTGGATGATTTCGGCACTGGTTTTTCAAGCCTTAGCTATCTGAAGCACCTACCGATTAACAAGTTAAAAATTGACCGCTCTTTTATTCGCGATGTTGTCAACGACACCCGGGATGCGGCCATTGTCGATGGGGTGGTGACCATGGCCGCCAAGCTGGGGCTGGAGGTGCTGATCGAAGGCGTGGAGACAGCCGCGCAGTATGCGTATCTCAATGCTCGCCACAGTACGCATTTTCAGGGCTTTTACTTTGCCCGGCCCATGCCCTTTACCGCTATTCGTACTTTTTTGAACGAATCGCCCTATCCGTTTAGCGATCCAGAGCCTCACCCTACGTAAAAAACGACTCAAAAACGGCATGCCGCTGAGTGCGGCGACTCTGGTACACTTTCTTATAACGATTCCTTTAGTTTTGTCAGCAGGATATGTCTCCGATGAGCCAAGCTACGAACCAGTCTTGGGGCGGTCGCTTTAGCGAGCCCACCGATGCTTTTGTTGCACGCTTCACTGCGTCTGTGAATTTCGACCAGCGCCTGGCGCGCCAGGATATTCAGGGCTCGATTGCCCACGCCACCATGCTGGCGCGAGTCGGTGTCTTAACCGATGACGAGCGTGACACTATTATTAACGGGCTTACCGAGATTCAGGGCGAAATTGAGCGGGGCGAGTTTAACTGGTCGATCCCCCTTGAAGACGTGCACATGAATATCGAGGCACGGTTGACCGATAA
Source organism: Halomonas sp. (assembly GCA_007116835.1). Lineage (GTDB taxonomy): Bacteria > Pseudomonadota > Gammaproteobacteria > Pseudomonadales > Halomonadaceae > Vreelandella. The sequence goes on along the minus strand of SKHS01000112.1, from coordinate 698 downwards.
AATTGGTATTACCGGTAAAAAGCTACACACAGGCCGTTCACGTAACGACCAGGTGGCGACGGATATTCGCCTGTTTATGCGTGATGAGATCGATGTGATCGAAGCGGAGCTAGTGCGCCTGCGCGAAGGCATGATTGAGCTTGCCGACCGCGAAGCCAACACCATCATGCCCGGTTTCACCCACTTACAAACGGCGCAGCCAGTAACCTTTGGCCACCACCTGTTGGCGTGGCAAGAGATGCTAACCCGTGACCACGAGCGCCTGTTGGACTGCCGCAAGCGTGTCAATGTCATGCCCTTGGGCGCAGCGGCACTGGCCGGCACCACGTATCCCATCGACCGCCATGTCACCGCCGAATTGCTAGGCTTTGATCGCCCCGCAGAAAACTCGCTGGATGCCGTGTCCGATCGTGACTTTGCGATCGAATTCACCAGCTTCGCCAGCATTTTACTGATGCACCTGTCGCGGATGAGTGAAGAGCTGGTGCTATGGACCAGCGCCCAATTTGACTTTATCGACTTGCCTGACCGCTTCTGCACTGGCTCTTCTATTATGCCGCAGAAGAAAAATCCGGATGTGCCCGAACTGGTGCGTGGCAAAACCGGCCGAGTCTATGGCCATCTGATGGCACTGCTTACGCTAATGAAGTCTCAGCCCCTGGCCTATAACAAAGACAACCAGGAAGACAAAGAACCGC
>SKHS01000011.1 GCA_007116835.1 Halomonas sp. | reverse complement strand
CGCCGACCTCGAAAAACAGCATCCTCGGGCAAGCCGCCGCCAATCAACGCACGAACGTAGTGCCAACCCAGCGGCGTTTGACCACTCCCTTCTTGCTGCCCTTCGCCTGCCGCGCCAGTTGAGACAGAACATGTATAGTGCAGCTCACGCCCCAACCACCAACGCAGCTGCTGTTGGCGAGTGTCGATTTCTATCCACCCCTGATCAACAGGCGGTAGCTCAGATAGCGTGGGCGTTCGCATAATAGCCTTCATCTACGGTGGATGGTAACGGTGCATTCATGGCCGCCACCACCACCGGACGCAGACGCCGCACCAAGTCTTTAACCGTCACTTGCTCATTGTAATCTTTGGCAGCAATATCGCGCAGCGCATCTAACCCAGACAGCGTAAAAATCACCGTACCCAGCATGAAATGCAGCCGCCAAAAGCGCTCTGCATCAGGCAAGTTTGGTGTCGCTTGCCTTACCAGCTCAGTAAACCGGGTAAACACATCGCCATATTGCTGCTGAATATAACCTCGTAAATGCCCCTGCGCCTGGCTGTAAGCCAACCCCAGAAGACGCATGAATACTTTCAGACTGTTACGCTCAGCGGGAACCGTCAGCACCGTCGTGGCCATTGTTTCCAACAGCTCTTCAAGTGGAATGACATCGCCGTTATAGCGCGTTTCAAGCTCATCAAGCGCGGTGTGAAAGCGCTCAGAGAAAGGGTCTAAATAACGCGCAAATACCGCTTGGATAAGCGCTTTTTTCGAACCGAAGTGATAGTTGACTGCGGCCAGATTGACTCGGGCTTTACTGGTAATATTGCGCAGCGACGTTTCGGCAAAACCGCGCTCGGCAAATAGTACCTCTGCGGTATCAAGGATACGCGTTACCGTATCAGACTGCGCCATAGTACCCTCCAAAAACAAGTGTTTAAAACATCGTTAAATCTTATGCCATAACCTTTTCCAGCTCAATATCTTATCTTCGTCGCGACCACCGAAGAGCGCCACCATGTACTGGACAGAGCAACATACTGTATACTTAACCACATACTGTTTAAGCCAACAGGTGGCCGCCGTCTTGCTTAGCCACTGACTTGTTTAATTTTTGGAGTTCATTATGTCGCGCCCCCTCACCGCACGTCAGCAGCATGTTTTTGATTTTATCGTCAAAACGATGGGAGACTTTGGCTACCCACCTACCCGCGCTGAAATTGCCAAAGCACTTGGCTTTCGCTCTCCCAACGCTGCTGAAGAGCATTTGCGTGCACTAGAGCGTAAAGGGGCTATTCGCATTATCCGCAATACGTCTCGCGGCATCCGGTTACCTAATCAAGAGCCGCAGGAAATAAGTGATGCGCCCACCGCCCCTCCTGCACCCCATGTGGAAACGCAGACTAACGGCCTGCCGGTGATTGGGGAAGTAGCGGCTGGTAGCCCGATTTTAGCCGCAGAGCATATTGATCGTTACTGCCCACTGCCGGCTGAATATTTCACGCCTAAAGCCGATTATCTTTTACGGGTGCGCGGCTTATCGATGAAAGATGTTGGCATATTAGAAGGCGACTTGCTCGCCGTACACCGCACCGACCGTGTGCGCGACGGCCAGATTGTCGTCGCCCGGATTGAAGATGAAGTCACGGTAAAACGTTTTAAACGCCAGGGTCATACGGTAACGCTGATTGCGGAAAACAACGATTTTGAACCCATCGAAATCGACCTGCGCACCCAGCAACTCACTATCGAAGGTGTTGGTGTGGGTGTCATCCGCGGCGGTAACGGCCAAGCTTTAGGCTAACAAGCCCAGCTTGAAAGCCTTAGATACAACCTAGCCAACATATGAACAAAGGGGAGCGCTTCAGCCCCCCTTTGGTTCGACGCTCCTTAAACTTAGCGGCGTCACCCCGACGTCATCCCCTTATTGAGTGTCTATATAACGGTGGTCATTAAACGTGGCCACCCAATTTGGATGATAGACCAGCAAAATACTCAGCAGCATGCCCGTAATAAACGCCTCTGAGGGCATCAACAAAGGTAGAAAGCGCGCATACTCTTGCGCTAAATAGACCGCTTCTGGCTCAGTTCCCGCGACGATTATTAACAGCACCGCTGATAGGCCTCCTGCCAGTGTTGCTAACGCCGCACCGAAAAAGCCACAGGCAAATAGAAACACCATCAGGTTATCTGGCAATCGACGATCAACTAATCGCCACACTATGCCGGTAACCATTGCAGGCACAATACCTGTCACTAACACATTCGCGCCCAGCAGCACCCATTCATTACGGCCTACCGCTGCCATCGCAATATTGATCATCACATTGCTAATCAGCGCAAGCGGTACTTTAAACACCAGCGTCATTAATACCGTGAACACTAGGTGCAGGGTTAGCCAATCCACCGCTTGGGCGCGCAGTTGCCACATCAGCACCACAGCAAGGGTTGCAGCAAGCCAGCGATGCTGCAGAGCAACATCATTGGTCAGCAACTGCCAAGGGCGTAGCCATATTATCCATGTCATCACGCCAAACGATAGTAACCAGGTGAGCAGCAATGCCCAGGGAGCTAAAACACTTTGTGCAAATGACATGAAAGCTCCTACAAATGGTTAACTAAACACAACGGTCTTGTTGCCGTGAATGAGCACGCGGTCTTCAAGGTGCCAGCGAAGGCCACGCGCCAGCACGGCTTTTTCAACATCTCGGCCAAAGCGCACAAGATCAGTCGGCGTATGGCAGTGACTAACGCGATGGATATCCTGCTCAATAATCGGCCCTGCGTCCAACTCTTGGGTCACATAGTGGCAGGTTGCACCAATTAATTTGACGCCGCGCTGGTAGGCCTGATGGTAGGGTTTTGCGCCCGCAAAAGAAGGCAGGAAACTGTGGTGTATGTTAATCACTCGCCCAGCATAACGATCACAAAGCGAAGGCGGAAGAATTTGCATATAGCGTGCTAACACAACACAGTCTGCTCGACTGTTGTCGATTTGTGCCTGTACCCGTTCGAAAGCGACCTGCTTGTTATCCGGGTCCACGGGGATATGATGATAAGGAATGCCGTACCACTCGGTCAGTGAACGCATATCCTCGTGATTTGAAATCACTCCCACAATATCGCAGTCCAGCTCGCCGGCTTGCCAGCGATAGAGCAAATCTACCAGGCAGTGAGATTCGCGAGAAACCATCAACACCACACGTCGACGCTGCTGAGTATCAACCAGCAACCACTGCATATCGAATTCAGCCGCTACCGGTTCAAACGCACCGCGCAGTGCCTGTGCAGACATACCTACTGAATCCGCTAAAATTTCGTAGCGCATGAAAAAACGGCCAGTTTCAAGATCAGAGTGCTGGCTTGCTTCGGTAATAGAGCCACCTTGTTGAGCAATAAAACTTGAGACACGCGCCACAATACCCACTTGGTCAGGGCAAGAAACCACTAAACGGTAATAATGAGACATAAGTAAACACTCTATACGTATTTTGATGGCACGTTCGACAAGCACCCGCCTAAGGCGGAAACAACTACAAATAAGAGACGTTAGTGTACCGCACCGCCCCCAAGGAAGCACCGTAGCGAAGCGCTTTGATGATTGTTACCCGCCCCTGCCTTCCCGTATAGTTAAGGTCTTACTTTTTAGGCTTTTCATTACTGATGCATCCACCACGCGTTCAACTTCGTCCCCGCCGCCGCCCTCCCCTGCGCCTCCTGCCGCTAGGTGGGTGTGGCGAAATAGGAATGAATCTTACGCTGTATGGATATGACGACGAGTGGATTGCCGTTGACTGCGGCATGATGATTCGTCAGGACCTGCCCAACTCACCTCTGCAGGTGCCGAATACCGATACGTTAGCAGCGCTAAAGATTACCCCTAAAGCACTCTATATTACCCACGGCCATGAAGATCATATTGGTGCCGTTGCATGGCTGTGGCCTAAGTGGAATTGCCCCATTTTCGCAACACCGCTAGCCGCCGGTTTATTGCGTCATAAGTTTGCCGAGCATCAGCTCAGCAGCGCTGCCATTCACGTGGTGGAACCCGGCGATGCCATGGAAGTCGGCCCCTTTACACTGCGCTATCTAGCGGTTACCCACTCAATCCCCGAAAGCTGCGCCATCATGATGCAGGCTGGCGACTACCGCATACTGCATACTGGCGATTGGAAACTAGACCCTAACCCGTTAATCGGCTCCCCGGTCAATGCCGCTCAGTTTCGCGCATTATCCCCTATCGACCTGTTGGTCGGCGACTCAACTAACGCCCCAATGCCTGGCCACTCAGGGAGCGAGGGAGACGTTGCCAAGGCACTCGCTCGCACCCTGAAACAGTGCACAGGGCGAGTGGTTGTCTCATGTTTTGCCAGCAATCTTGCACGGGTATTAGCGATTGGACTTGCCGCCCAACAGTGTGGACGACGCGTGAGCTTAATGGGTCGTTCAATGGAGCGCATGGTAAGCGTCGCAAAGGGGTTAGGCTATCTAGATGACTTTCCACCACTAGTGCCCCCCCACGACTTAGGCTATCTGCCCGCTGAAGAAGTGGTGATTATTGCCACCGGCAGCCAAGGAGAGCCACGGGCCGCCCTTCAGCGTTTAGCGCAGCGCAGGCACCCATTTGTAGATTTAGCGCCCGGCGATAGCATTATCTTTTCGGCTAAAGCGATTCCCGGCAACGAGCGCCCTATTGAACAGCTCAAAAAACGCCTAGGGCAGCTTGGCGTGTCCATTTTCGATGAAATGAATCACCCCGAACTTCATGCCACGGGCCACCCTGCCGAAGATGAGCTAAACAAGCTTTATCAATGGGTGCGTCCAAAAACATTGCTGCCGGTTCATGGGGAAGCACGTCACCAAGCAGCCCACCAGGAAATTGCTAACCGCTTAGGCATTAGCGCTCCGTTGGCACCGGTCAATGGCGATATGCTTATCTTTGACAACCAAGGGTTACGCCGTGAGGCTCGCTACCCCCAGCCACCATGCATTGTGAATCAGAACAGCGTGGTTCCTCACCCTGGACTTGAAAGCGACTCACACACCTCACGGCGGGGCAGTTTATTCTTAGCCCTTCCGGTCACCGCAACAGAGACAGGCTGGTGCCGTATCGGCCGATTAATGCTTGATGCCAGTGGCACCAGCCCACTGGATGAAGACAGCTTCAGCGAGTGGCTGGATGATCAGCTAGAAGCTATTCAAGCTGACACCTTGGCCGATTTACGCCAAGCGCTTCAGCCAAGGTTGATTTACTGGCTGGCAAACCACCTACAACACCTGCCCGACGTACACTTACAGATTATGGCCACTGAAATGCCCTCATCTGAGCCCCTCAGCAGCGACTCATAGCCTACGGGTAATAGCCTGCCAGCACTTTCACCAACGGGCGGCATCCAGCTGATCGGTTTGCCGCTCTTTTACCCAGTAGTCACCATCACGAGTGTGCTCTTTTTTCCAAAAAGGCGCCTGGGTTTTCAAGTAGTCCATAAT
>SKHS01000077.1 GCA_007116835.1 Halomonas sp. | reverse complement strand
CCGTCAGTGATTAAAATGACCTTTACCCCAGCGGCGAGTCGCTGAGATAACCACGCTTCTTGAGAATGCCCGCCACGAAGATAATCAAGCTCCTCCAGTGAGACTTTAACGAGATCGGCGCAATCCAATAGCTCGGTTACCCGCCATACATCCGCTGACCCTTCAGCCCACAAATTATGACGGAGGTTGGCATCCACGCTGACTAAACAGCTTGCGCGCTTCGCCATAGCGGCAATCGCTAAGGTGGTATCGGCAATCTCGGGGTCAGTCAAACTGTTGCTGCACAAGTGAACAATCGCCGGTTGTTCAAACACGCCCTGGGGCAGGTGCTCTAGGCGATAGAGCAGGTCGGCCGCCGGTGGGCGATAAAAATCAAAGGTGCGCTCGCCGCTGCTATCCCGGGAAACAAACGCCAGCGCAGTGCGTGCTTCTTTGGTCAGCACCACGCCCTGGGTATCTACCCCATGGCTTTTCAGCTCACGAATCAGGAAGTGGCCAAACGTATCGTCTCCTACCATGCCTAAAAATTGGCTAGGTACGTTAAGTCGGGCGCAGGCAACCGCGACGTTAGCAGGCGCGCCGCCTGCGTAGGGCGTGAAGGTTTCTTGGCCAGTGTCATCGCCTAAGCGGCTGGACAGCATATCAACCAAGGCTTCACCGAAAGCAATCACCGGCGTCATAAATCATTCCTTGTCATTATTCATGTTGATGAAGGGGTTATGCGACGCAGTGGCCTCGTGCGGCTTCTAACAGCGCATACCACGTCTCTCTTGAAAGCGTCTCAGGCCCGACCAGCATGTCAGCAATACGCTCAGGTTTTACGCTGCCCACAACGGGAGCCGGCCGGCTAGGCAGTGACCGCAACCAAGCCAGCGCTAACGCGTTCGGGGTGCAGTTTTGCTCTTGGGCGACGCGGTTAAGCACGTTACCGACGTCGCCTTGCATGAGTGTGCCGCCCGCGAGCGGTGACCACGCCATCGGCGAATGGCCGTCGGCGCAAAGATCATCAAAACTGCCGTCAAACAGCGGTGCGTTATGGCTAATAGACAGTTCGATTTGGTTGGCCCGTAAAGGATGGTGCATGGCGTTTTGCAGCCTACGCCACTGGCTTGGCAAATGGTTCGAAGTGCCCGCAGCGCCAATTTTACCTGCATCGATAGCGTCATCTAGGGCACGGCCAGTCGCTTCTGCGTTCATTAATAGGTCGGGGCGATGAATTAAAAAATGCTCGATGCGCTCGATGCCCAAGCGATCCAGTGCGGTATCAATCGCCTTATTCAAATAGGCAGGACTGGCGTTATAGTGTTTTACCTTGCCAGAGTCGCGGGCTGGATTATCGTTGGCGATGCTCGCTTTGGTCACCACCTTAAGCCGTTTCGCTAACCCAGGACGCGTGCGCAGCGCTTGACCAAAGAGCGTCTCGCAAGCACCGCTACCATAAATGTCGGCATGGTCGAACCAGTGCAACCCCTGCTCGATACGGGCTTCTATCCAGTCGGCAAGGTGATGCGCCTGATGCATCTCTGGTGCTTCATGTAGGCGCATCATGCCGAGAACAAAGGGCACCTCGAAGGTATGAGCAGGCATGGACATTCCTAATAAGTTAAAAGACTTCTTCGTTATGCAGCGCTTCGGCGGCTCCGAGCAGCCCTGTCCAAGGGTGGGTAACGACCCACACTGGAATGTCAGCGTTATACGCGCCCATCCGGCCTTTGTTCACAAAGCTATCACGCAGCTCGGAATTAGGCAGCCACTCCAGCAGGCGCGGCAAAATTCCGCCGCATAGATAAACGCCACCTCTGGCTCCCATCGTCAGGGTTGCGTCGCCGCATACATCACCGAGAATTTTTAAAAAGCGCAACAGGGTGGCGGTGGCGGTAGGGTCACCCTGGTTGGCGGCTTGGGTAACCTCGGCTGGCGTCGTGCAGCTAGGCGTTTGCTCGTTCAGCGCGCAGTGGGCTTGGTACAGTTCCAATAGGCCCTGGCCGCATAAAATGCGCTCCACGCTGACCCGTTGGTAACGCTGTAGAAAAACATCCAGCAGCGCTCGCTCAGTGGTGTCAGTGGGGGCAAACGTAACGTGACCACCTTCAGTGGGGAGCGGTATCCAAGCATGCTGGCCGGGAAAAACGCCAGCAACGCCCAGACCTGTACCGGGGCCAATTACCAAGCGGGTAGAGTGAGACTGGGCCACACCTGCTTGTACTTCCACCAGATTGTCGGTGTCCACATGGGGCACGCCCAACGCCTGGGCGGTAAAGTCATTAATCACTTTGAATAGCGATAAGTTCAGCGTCTGCTGAACATCGCTTTTCATAAAATCCCAGTGGTTATTGGTCATCTTGACGCGCTCAGCGTGAGCCGGGCAGGCAAACGCCAAACAGGCTTCTATCGGTGCATTTTCCCCTGTGGCTCCCACGCGCTCCAGGTAGTCCTGAATCGCATCGATAACCCCAGGGTAGTCAGCGCAGGGAAGATTAATAATATCGTGGGGCGTCACCTCACCTGGCGTGACGAGCGCCAGGCGTGCATTGGTACCGCCAATATCACCAATTAAGGCTGGTCGCATCAGGCATCCTCTTGAAGAATCTGGTCCTGTTGACGGGCAAGATCATCAGCTTCAAAGCCGCCCAACGAACCAGCACCTTCTTCACCCCGCATGGCTAAGTGGCGGAAGCCGCTAAATAGTTCGCGACCCAGGCCAACGTGATAGTGATCCAAGTTAGCTACTACGCGTTCGCGATCTGCCCAGGTAGCCGCCTCTACGTTGGCTTCCAGCGTACCGGCGTTGGCGTCCAGGCGCACAATGTCGCCGTCGCGCAGTTTCGATAGCGGGCCGCCGTCCAGTGCTTCCGGGCTGATATGAATTGCGGCGGGCACTTTACCCGACGCGCCAGACATACGGCCATCGGTCACCAGTGCCACCTTGAAGCCACGGTCCTGCAGTACGCCTAAGAACGGCGTCAGTTTGTGTAGTTCCGGCATGCCGTTGGCTTTTGGCCCTTGGAAGCGCACCACCACGATGACATCGCGATCTAAGTCTCCAGACTCAAACGCCGCCTTCATTTCGTTCTGGTCTTCGAAGATTTTCACCGGTGCTTCTACCACGCGGTGCTCGTCGGCAACGGCGGATACTTTGATCACGCCGCGTCCCAGGTTGCCTTTCATGACGGTCAGGCCGCCCGTAGCTGCGAAGGGGGTAGCCACTGGGCGTAAGACATTTTCGTCCAGGCTGTTTTCAGGCCCTTCGTGCCAGACTACTTTGCCATTTTCCAAGAATGGCTCTTGGGTATAGGCGGTCAAGTCAGTGCCGAACACCGTGGGGATATCGCCGTGCAGCAAGCCCGCGCCGAGCAGTTCGCGGAACAGGTAGCTCATGCCGCCTGCCGCCTGAAAGTGGTTAATGTCCGCTTGGCCGTTAGGGTATACCTGCATCAGGCTGGGCGTTACGGCGGAAAGGTCGGTGAAGTCATCCCAGTTCAGCGTAATGCCTGCCGCAGCGGCCATGGCAATCAAATGCAAGGTATGGTTGGTAGAGCCGCCCGATGCCAACAAACCGACTACCGCGTTGACGATGGCGCGCTCATCAATCTGCTTATAGAAAGGACGGTAGTCGCCGCCAGGTTCAGTGTTGCGAATCGCCTGTTCAGTTGCGTAGCGAGTCAGGGCTTCACGCATTTCTGTGCCTGGGTTCACAAACGAGGTGCCTGGCAGGTGAAGGCCCATCACTTCCATCATCAGCTGATTTGAGTTGGCGGTGCCATAGAAGGTGCAGGTGCCAGGGCTGTGATAGGACTCCGACTCCGCTTGCAGCAGCGCGTCGCGGCCTACTTTGCCTTCTGCGTATAGCTGGCGGATGCGTGCTTTCTCTTTGTTCGGCAGGCCGCTGGGCATCGGGCCGGCCGGTACGAACATGGCGGGTAGGTGGCCAAAGCGCGCCGCTGCGATAAACAGGCCAGGGATAATCTTGTCGCACACGCCCAGGTAAAGGGCAGCATCAAACATGTTGTGTGAAAGCCCAACGGCGGCCGCCATCGCAATCACATCGCGGGAAAACAGCGACAGTTCCATGCCCGGTTGCCCTTGGGTAACTCCGTCGCACATGGCAGGAACACCACCGGCAAACTGGGCGGTTGACCCCATGGCGCTGGCAGCGGCTTTGATGGTTTCCGGGAAAGTTTCAAACGGCTGATGGGCCGACAGCATATCGTTGTAAGACGAGATGATCCCTAAGTTGGCGCTGTTCATCAGCTTCAGGGAGTCTTTCTCTTGAGGGCTACAAGCGGCAAAGCCGTGAGCCAGGTTACCGCAGGATAGCTCTGCACGATGCACACCACGCTTATGCTGGTTCGCCATGCGTTGCTCATAAAGAGCACGTCGCTCGGCAGAGCGCTCACGAATGCGTTGGGTAACCTCAGCAACGGTAGGATTTAGGGTAGCGGATGTTGAGCTCGGCATAGGAACCTCTGCGTGGTAGAGACGGTGAGTCAAGTTTGTAGTTATTTTACATATTTTTCGTCGATATAAGAGACTTTACGGCAATAAAAACCATATTTGTAGTTTTATTACCCGCATTTAATAACGACTATCGTCGTACATGATGATGATTTTGTGAATATTACAGATAACAGTGCAATCCGTTCCCTGATGGGGGTGATGCGTACTTAAGCTGCTCAAAGCGCAAGTATAGCAGCCACGCTTTTGCTACCATCTTGCGCAAAATGAATTTGATTGCTGCCCTGGAGCTACCATGCATCCCAATGTTAACCACGTCACGCCACTTGATAGCCACACTGGCACATTGACGCTTCACTATATTGATACGCTCACCAAGCCGCCGGGCAGCCTCGGCCAGCTAGAAGCGTTGGCCGTGACGCTTAGTGAAATTACTGGCGAGACTAAACCCTGCATAACGCCACCAGCGATTATTGTCTTTGCTGCTGATCATGGGGTTGCTGAAGAAGGAGTGTCAGCTTTTCCACAAGAAGTGACGGCGCAAATGGTGGCTAACTTTGCCCGTGGCGGGGCGGCGATTAACGTCTTTGCCAGACAAATTGGCGCCCAGGTTGAGGTGGTGGATGTTGGCGTTGCTTCACATCTAGCAATGTCGAGTATTACTGATGCCAAGGTGCGCGCAGGCACCGCCAATATGGTGCTTGAAGATGCCATGAGCCGTGACGAAGCACTCGCTGCGTTACAGGTAGGCGGCGAAGCCGTTGAGCGCGCCGTTCAGGCGGGAGCGAAGTGCATTATTGTTGGTGAAATGGGCATTGCGAATACCACCGCAAGCAGCGCCATGCTGGCGGCGCTGACCGGTAAGCCAGTGGCTCAATTGGTGGGCGCTGGCACCGGTATTAGTAGTGTCCAGCAGGCTCATAAAGTAGCGGTGATTGAGCGGGCGCTAAGCGCACGCCAAGCCAATGCCGAAGACCCTATAGAGGTGTTAAGCAAGCTAGGCGGGTTGGAGATTGCTGCCATGGCAGGCGCTTATGTAGCCACGGCGGCCAATCGCTTGCCAGCCATTGTGGATGGCTTTATCGCCACGGTTGCTGCCCTGACGGCCTGCCGTTTATGTCCAGCGGTGCGCGGTTATTTGAT
>SKHS01000216.1 GCA_007116835.1 Halomonas sp. | reverse complement strand
CTGGCTCACGCCCCATCAGTGCTGCATGACGGGCATTAAAGGTCGCTAGCAACGGGCTTTCCGGGTTAGGCGCCCAGCCTGGGTAGCCATTTTCTACTTTCACTCTGGCGCCCATCAACCCAAACAGCGCCTGAAAACGGCTGGCCATTGCATCAGTAGCGCTGTTATGCAGTGAACGCACCAGCGCACAAAGGTGGAAACGCCCTTTTTCCAAGCTCAGTACGCCCAAGTTATTCGACGTTTCAACAACTCCAGGCACATCCGCGCTCATGCGCTCAACCCCACAGGGGGCCGCATGCAGCGCCGCCAACAGCATCGCACTGGTATCGCGCGTGAGTGGCTCAACCTCCGTGGCACTGACGCGCTCAGCGGTCAACGTTAGTCCACTATCACCGCTCCCCAACTCGGTTTTTAGCGTGTCCACAAGCGCCTCAACCATGGCAATAGCGGCACCAACGTCTTCGGCAGGCAGTGCGATGTGAGCAAATGCTTCACGGGGAATGGCGTTACGCAGCGTGCCCCCTTGATAGCTAACGAGTCGCGCATCGAAGGCTTCCAGCGCCCACAACACGCGCACTAGCAGACGGTTGGCGTTGCCCAGGGGCTTATCAATATCCATGCCCGAGTGGCCGCCTTTCAAACCGGTCAGCGCAAGCGACAATACCTGCTCATCTTCTTGCAGAGCCGCACTGGGGAGCTGAGCATCCACCACCACATCAGCACCACCGGCACAGCCAATATACACTTGGCCACGATCCTCACTGTCCAGGTTAAGCAGTAAAGAGCCTTCCAGCCAGTTTTCTGCAAGGTTGAGCGCGCCTCCCATCGAGGTCTCTTCCTCAAGAGTGAACAGGGCTTCCAACGGACCGTGGGTCAGGTCAGCGTCTTCCAACACTGCTAGCATCGCGGCAACGCCTAACCCATTGTCAGCCCCTAGCGTGGTTCCGTCGGCATGCAACCACCCCTCTTTTACATAGGTGTGGATCGGATCGCGGGTGAAGTCGTGGTCATGTCCTGCGTTAGCTTGGGCTACCATATCCAGGTGCCCTTGCAGCACGATGCCTGGAGCATTTTCATACCCAGCGGTGGCGGGTTTGCGAATCCGCAAGTTACCAAACGCATCACGATCATGGGAAAACCCTTGGGCATCGGCCCAGGTTTCCAAGATTTCCACCAGCGCAGCTTCATGGCCAGAGGGTCGCGGTGTGTTACAGAGTGTGCGGAAATGCTGCCACACTAAACGTGGCGCGAGCGCTTCTAAATGTGCGTTCATGTAAACTCTTCATTATCGATAACCGGCTTACTTTACCGCTCTGGGGCACTGGGGGAAAGCACGTTACTCAACCAGCTGTTGCGTCGCGATGCGCAGCCGCCGCATCGCCTCGCTATGCGCCTTAGCAAACGGCTGATTTTGAAACGCCCAGGCCGCTAACTGCTGGTGTGCTAAGCAACTTTCTCGATCCAGCGGCCGGTGGCTAGCCTCGCGCACTAGGGCCTGCAGCGCCGAACGAGCAAGCGCAGGGTCGCGATAGGCAAACGCGACATCCTGAACGGCTTGCTGTTCAGTATTACTCAGCGGCGCTCGGGGCAGCGATGCCAGCAGTAACGCCACCACCTGTGCTGGCAGTGTCGCCAGCTCAAAGGCCAGCAGGCTAGGCAGTGACGATGCAAACTCACGTTGCAACGCCGCTAGAATGGTTGCCCCTTGATCGTTTAGCGCTCTGGCCACCATCACTGCATACTCGCCGGTCGCCGTTTCTCTGGTAACCCCCAGGCGCACTGGCACAAACCCCAACGCCAGCCAAAACCGTAGCAGCGATACCTCAGCACCAAACGTCGCCCCATAAAGCGCCAGTCCTTGCTCGGCGGCATCTGTCATATCATCGCTGAGCAGCTGTCGCGCCAACCCTTCACGCCGACGCTCTGGGTGGGTGGCAATGCGGGCCACCCGACGCCAGCGTGCCGTTAGCGCTTCACGGCTACCGCTATGGGCCGCTAGCGACTGGGCAAGCAGATGCCCTTGAGGGCGACGCTCCCCGCGAGCCACTTGCTCAGCAAGCTGAGCATCAAACCCACCCTCTTCCCGAGTGACTAGCACGGCCTGAGGCTCTGTTGCGCAAGCGATCATTCGCAGTGCGGTTCCGGGGCCATCTAACAACTGACGTAAGTCACTCGGCGCGGTCCGGTAGTGAGACTGCACCAGCAGGCCAAATATTTTTTCAAGTAGCCCTTCTTGTTGAGCCAGCTGCGCCTGGGTCAGCGCGCTGGCGACAGCCTGGCACTGGCGATGCCCTTGAGGCGTTGGCAACGACGCATTCAGCAGCAGCAGCGACTGAATAATCGCTTCCAGCGGATCACCTGCCGACCAACGAATTGGCGTGGTCAGGCTAAGTTCCCGCCATTGAGGCGCTTGACGATTAAGCACCTCGCGAAAGCGCAGCGCAAAACCGCGTCCAGAGCCTTCATAGCCATGCACCGTCGTGGCAAACGCAATGCGTGGAAATGCACTTAGCCACTCCGCTAACAACGCGGCTGGAATTGCCGCTGCTTCGTCCACTAATAAGTAACTGCCACTTCCGCCTAGCGCTGCCTGACGTACTTGCTCGGTCAGGGCATCCGGTGGCAAAAAGCACAGGTGACTACCGTTAGGATGCTCAAAACGCCCAGGGCTTAAACGACGTCCTTCAGGGCACAGTGACATCACTCTGGAAAATAAGCTTTCTACCGCACTCATGCGAGGTGCTGTCACCACCACCTTGGCAACACGTTTATGCAGCAGCCGCACGCAGGCAATGCCCAGCGCAGCGCTTTTGCCACGCCCTCGGTCAGCGGTGATAACCAGCGGACGGCGGCGCTTTAGCCCCACTAATGCCGTCACAGCCTGGGCTTGGTCGGCTGTTAAACAGTCGCTATCTTGCCAGGGCGCCTCGGTTAAGTGGCGGAAGGGTAGTTTAGGCAACAAGAGTTCCCCGCCTACTGACCAACGAACAATCGTGTTCGCTTCCCTTAACTGGCGCGCCAAGCGGGCAAGGTAGTGAGTACTTAATGACTCCCAGGGCCAAGGGTAATCAGCAAAACGGGCATAGTCAGGGTCTGGCTGGGCGCCCCAGTGACTGGGCGTAATAACCACCAGTAGCCCACCTGCACACACGGTGCCTGCTAGAGCTCCCAGGGCATCCGGGTCTAACCCTTGGCGACCAGCCGCATCGACGACCACCAATTGATGTTCCGCACCAAGGCGGGTTCGCGCCTTGCGAGCTGACAAGCAGGGGGAAACGGGTGATTCAGACGCATCGCCCACCCACAGCGGTGCCTGCCACTTGGCCGTCTGCCACAGCCCGCATGCCTGCTGGCGTGCTTGTTCTGGTGGCCCATCAAGCCACACCAACGTCCGCCAGCGACGACGCTTCAGACGAACAGCATAGTTTATCAAAGCCGCCGTTTGTTTTGCGCACAACGCACTGGCTGCTAGGGGTGTGTCAGCATAATAGGACGCAGGCATAGCGACTCCTTAAAACAGCTTTCGCTTACAACTTTGGTTTAACGGCATTACCTTTTTCAACGCTTTTAAGCTCGACCAGGTCGCCAACAGGCTCCCTATAATGACTACAACCACTTGTTTTTTATTAATTTAATAGTTAGCAACCAGCCTGACTTTAACGTTAGCTTACTTAACTTGCTGATATTGCGCTGCAGCGGGTGGAGTGTGCTAGCTTAGCGAAGCAGCGTGGTTAGCGTTTGCTTTACGTAAACGTAAACACTGCCACGCTATATTTTCCTGCTTTCAGGTAATGAATACGAACAACGCCAACCACCAAAATATCAGGAAACAAACAATGAAAAAGATCACTAAATTTACCCTCTCCAGCCTCGCCGCTGGTGTCGCATTTGCCGCATTAACATCTACCGCACAGGCACAAGAGCAGTGGACAATGACCACTACTTGGCCAGATAACCTTGATCTCATTAAAATCGACCAGCACTGGGCTGACCTGGTTAACAAGCTGGCCGGAGACGAACTGCAAATCAATTTCCGCGCGGGTGGCACACTGATGCCCGGCACCGAAGTCTTTGACGCCACGGAAACGGGCAGCATCGAAGCGGCTGGCGATTGGCCAGGCTACTGGGCAGGCTTGAATCCGGCGTTTTCCCCGCTAGCGACCACCACCAGTCTGTTTAACGGCGTGGATTATTTGAACTGGATCCAGCAGTGGGGCGGCCGCGAGCTCTACGAAGAGATCTATGGTCAGTACAACATGATGTACCTGCCCTACGGTATTACCAATAATGAATCTGGCTTTATGGGCCGCACGCCCATCGAAAGCCTCGCCGACTTAGAAGGTAAGCGCCTGCGCCTTTCTGGCCGAGACCAAGGCCGTGTACTTGAGCAGCTAGGCGGCTCACAGGTGACGCTAGCCGGTGGCGAAGTGTATCAAGCCATTGAGCGTGGCGTGATTGATGCGGGTGAGTTTTCGACCCCCGGCGTTGATTATAAAGCGGGCTTTGCTGAAGTTGCCGACTACTGGGCTACCCCCGGCTGGCACCAGTCAGCAAGTGTCTTTGGTGTCATGATTAATAAAGATGCTTGGGATGCACTTTCCGAAGAGACTCAAGAAAAGCTCAAAATCGCTGCCGAAGCCACCATGGCGTGGTCGCTTTCTTGGTCAGAGCGTGAATCCACCGACGCTACCCAGCAGTTTATTGATGCCGGCGTGACCATCAACCAGTTCTCGGAAGAAGACCTGGCACGTATTCAGGAAATCACCAATGACGTGATTGTACGCGGTGCCTGTGAGCACCCGGATCACGCCAAGGTTTACCACTCCATGATTACCTACCTCCAGGAGTACGCGGTTTGGCGTGACGTCACCGTGCCATTCAACATGAGCCGTACCATGGATAACCTGCCCTCCTTGGAAGAAATCGAAGCCTGCCTATAAGGCGCTTGAGTGCCGCCCCAGCGACGCTGGGGCGGTTTATGTGCTGACCGCGGAGACCTTCCATGAATGCGATTGCCAAGACGATCGATGCAATTAACGAGTTGTTTGGTCGTATTATCGCACCGCTAATTGCCATCATTACCCTGATTGTTCTTTATGACATTGCGTCGCGCTTTTTCTTTGGTCGCCCTAGCGACTGGGCGTTTGACGTCACCAAAATGCTGTTTGGTGCTCACTTTATGCTGATGGCGGCTTATGGGCTTCGTCATCATGCCCATGTTGAAGTAGACGTGATTAAGCGCCTTTTATCGCGCAAGCGCCAAGCGCTGCTTGAGATATTAGGTTATCTCATTTTCTTTGTTCCCTTTATTTGGATGCTGCTGACTTACGGCTGGCGCTTCTTTGATCGCTCTTTTAGCCGTGGTGAAACAACCTACGGCATGGTATCGATTCCGGTATACCCCGTTAAGGGCGTTATTGTGGTGGCTGCTGCTCTCATCCTGCTACAGGCAGTCGCCATTGTGCTGCGGGCGATCATTCAACTGCGCGAGGAGAAATCAGCATGAATCTGAGCCCTGAACTACTTGCGCTAGTCATGTTTGGCGGCCTGCTTATCGGCTTATTTATGGGCCACCCACTTGCCTTCGTCTTAGGCGGCGTGGCGGTTATTGG
>SKHS01000269.1 GCA_007116835.1 Halomonas sp. | reverse complement strand
TTTTGATCAAAAAAAAAGCCGGCCCCCATTTGGGCCGGCAACAGGAAGCTCACGTGACACGTAAGCTCCCTCCCCTGACGACTGTTACACAGTAATTACGTTAATGCTTTTTGCGCTCATCTTTACGAAGATGGTCACGAACAATAAAACCAACCCAACCAATCATAAAGGCAATCATTAACGCAACAGTGACTAGACCAAAAATAATAGTATCGTCCCAGTACATGATGCATCCCTCCCGCCGTAATGTATGACCCCATCGTACTGGGTTAGCGGAAAGGGAAACTGACCTGGGTCAAGCTTTTTAAATGGGTTGCTTTTGGTCTATCAGGAACTTGATATGGGTCAGTTTTTTGCACCTAAAGGACTTTTCGGTCTTCTACTTTGCTGTGCTCCGTACCTTCTGGCAACGGGTGACCTTTCGCTAACTCGGCACGCGTCGCATCGCGTACCGTTACTATATTGACTTTATAACGCAGCGTATTGCCTGCCAGCGGGTGGTTGGTGTCGACCGTTACCTTATCGCCGTCGACACTTAACACCGTCACAATTTGCGGGCCAGCCTCCCCTTCGGTTTGAAAACGACTGCCAGGCTCCAGCGCCACGTTGCCAAAGGATGCGCGAGTAACTTCTTGCACTAGCGCCTCATTGCGAATGCCATAAGCATCCACTGGGGCTAGGGTAACTCGCAATTCAGCACCTGCCTCTTTTCCATCGAGCGCGCGCTCTAAACCGGGTAAAATATTGTCGTGGCCGTGCAGGTACTCCAGCGGCTTCTCCCGCGCGTTAGAATCATCGAGTACACGCGTACTTCCATCGCTTAGAACATCGCTTAAAACATAGTGTAGAGTCACCACCTGATGTGCCTTGATCGACATGAAAAACTCCTCTCCGGTAAGCTGTTAGCTTTGTCATGGATGTCTAGCCTAGTCTATCACTGTCAGGTTTTTTAGCGGGCCTTGACGTAGACGTTTTCTTTTTGGAGTGTTAACCCACATGCCAACCCCAACTCCCCTGCGTAGCTGGCGGGCCGCACTGGCTATTTACTTGCGGGCACCTGTTATCACCATGCTGTTTTTAGGGTTTTCTGCTGGTCTGCCTTTCCTATTGGTCTTTTCTACGCTGTCGGCGTGGTTACGCAGCGACGGTGTGGAAGTGGCTGCCATCGGCTTTTTCGCCTGGATCGGCATGCTCTACTCGATCAAGTTTTTTTGGGCACCTATTGTTGACCGACTGGCACTCCCTGTCCTCACCCGCACGTTTGGCCAACGGCGCGGCTGGATGCTACTTGCTCAAGGGATGATTGTCGCGGGCTTAATCGGTCTGGCGGGATTAAGCCCTGTCGGCAATCTAGGCTGGGTAGCCGCCTTTGCCCTGCTGGTGGCCTTTGGTTCGGCCACCCAGGACATTGCCATTGACGCCTACCGCATTGAGTCTGCCGATGATGATATGCAGGCGGCGATGGCTTCTACCTATATTATTGGCTACCGGGCAGGACTGCTGGCGGCCGGTGCTGGGGCGCTCTACGTGGCCGCTGCGGCGTCATGGAATGTTGCCTATCTGACCATGGCCGCGTTAGTGGGGATTGGTGTGCTTACGGTGCTTGTTCGGCCAGAACCCAAACGCGCGTCGCTGTCGATTCAACTGATCCATGAACCCAAAGTACGCGCCTTTATCCGCGCCAGCCGTGGTAAACCTAAAGCACTGCGCCGGTTAGGTGCCTGGGTGATTGGCGCAATTGTGTGCCCCTTTACCGACTTCTTTCGTCGCTATGGCGTCAAAGCATTGGGCATTTTAGTGTTTATCGCGGTGTTTCGAATTAGCGACCTAGCGATGGCCTCTATGGCAAACCCGCTGTATATCGACTTAGGCTTTTCGCTGGCCACGATTGCCAACGTCACCAATATTTTCGGCATTGCCATGAGCATTACTGGCGGTATTCTTGGCGGGCTGCTGGTGGCCCGCTACGGTATCGGGCCGCTGCTGATCTTTGGCGCCGCCGCCGCAACCCTCACCAATCTGCTATTCGCACTGCTAGCCGTCGCAGGCCAACAGCTGCCCATGCTGGTCATGGCGATTATCGGCGACAACCTGGCCAATGGCCTTGCCAGTGCGGTTTTTATTGCCTTTCTTTCCAGCCTAACCTCGCGGGCGTATACCGCCACTCAATATGCGCTCTTTTCATCGCTAATGACGCTACCGGGCAAGTTTCTAAGTGGCTTTGGTGGGTTAGTGGTTACTGCTCAGGGATACGCCACGTTCTTTATCGTCGCAACCCTACTCGGCTTACCCGCCATTGCGCTAGCAATATGGATAAGCCGAGACAAGCAGCTGGTACCTGCGCCGATGATTAAAACGACCGCATAAACGGCTAGCGGTGAGCGCCAAGCCACGCCAGCGCCCCTGGGGTGGTGCGCCACTGATCACGCATCAGCGTTCTATACTGCCAAGCTTCCGCGCGGGAGCCAGGGTCTACCTGGCCATCCGCGTGGGGCATAGAAGGCCGTGGGTTCTCGGCACAGATTAACTCCAGCGCATGACGGTTGTGAGCCATCACCTCGGCCAGTGCCGCCTCGGCGCTGTCGTATTTTTCTAAGCGATAAAGCGCCAGCGTGCGCCCCATCAATAGTCCCAGTTCCAACGAGCCATCATCTTTTTGCGGCTCATCGGTCAGCGCCAGCGCTTCTTCATTACGGTCGTCGCGCAGCAGTTGGTCAAGCACCAGCTCTCTCAAACCCAGGCTATCTTCCTGATCGATAGCGAGCAGCTCTTCAGCCAACTCGCGGGAGTGTTGACGCGCACCGCGCTCCATTCCCACCACCAGCGACAAGCCAGTCCGCAGCAGTATGGCGTTATCCGCATCATCCCAACACAAACTGCCATCGCCTGCGGCACGCGCCTGTTCAAGCCAGCGGGAAAGGCGTAACGCCAACGGTTCTAACAAACCGGGCGCCATCCACGGCAAGCTACCAAACCGACTGGTCAGCGCTAGCGTCAGGTCTTGTACCACCTGGGGCGCGTCGAGCCATTCCGGGTGAGCGCACAGTGCTGACATCCACTCCACTGCGTTGCCCCAGGGATCATCGCGAAACCCCAACGCTACGTCTTCATCGACCAATACCTGGAACTGTTCGTGCCAGGCGGCAAACAGGGTTTCTTCGCGAGCGGTGGTGTTATAGAGCAGCCGGCCGCTCTCTTCATCCTGGTGAATATCCAGCTTAGGTGCTGTCGTCAATGCAGCCAACAGCGCCTGCAACGACACCAGCGGCGTCGCCATATCTTCTTCGGCGCTCAGCAGCTGGTCAGCCAAGGTGGCACCAGGGTTTTCCGCTAGTGCTGCTAGAAATTCAAGCTGCTCTTCGTCTAAATCGCCCTGGCGAACCAAGCGGCGGTACCAGAAGTTAGCGCGCTCTTTGGCCTCGGTTTCATGGCCTTCGTGTAGCAGCAGCATGGCTTCAATGTACGCCAGCGTCGGTGAATCCGGCAGTGCCTGCTGGGCTTTTACGAAGGCCGCGCGAGCGCTGTCTAGGTCGTCGTTATCCAGGTGCATCAAGCACAGCCGTTCAAGCGCCACGCCGCGCAAAAATAGCGGCCCACGCTCCATAACCTCATCAAGCAGGTCCGCGCGCTTGCGGGTAAAACCACGCTCTTGATAAATATCTAATAAGATTTCAAAAGCAGGCTCGGCCTGCTCCGGTAGCCGCGACCAATCGCTGCCATCAAACAGCGACTCAAGAATCTGCATTGAACGGCCGGTTTGGCCACTTTCAGCGGCAATCAGCCCCGCTTCCAGCAACGCTTGAGGAGGCGCTTGCTGGCTCTCTAGCGCTGCTTTCAACGTGGCCCCTTTCCATTCCCGTAGCGACAGCATCCACATCATCTGCTCGGGAATGTCCGTAGGGAACGCTACTTGGTAGCAGCACTGCTTATACTTGCGTCCGGAGTCGCACCAGCAGGGCTCATTGCGCCCTGGGGTTGCCAAGGGCTCACTGGCAAAATCCAGACGTTCTAGCGGCGTCTGGGACCATAAAATAGGTGCCAGCGCCTGAGCGGTGGCGACATTTCCATTAAATGCCTCCGCGCCTTTGTCACGTACCCATGTCATAAAATCGGGGTAGTGTTCTTGCTGCCTGATTGCCGAGAGTGCCCCAGAGGCAAATCCCAGCAGTTGATCGACCCATACCGCCAGCATTGCCGTCTCCACTGTCTTAATGACGCTATTGAAAAGCGCAATAGTTTAACATGGTTGGCAGTGCTCCCGCAGTGGCAATTGGTTAGGGTCTACGGGCCCAAGCGAGCAGTGGCTCAGTACGGGAGTGCATATCCAGTCGTGCTTTCAGGCGTACAAGATTCCAGTAATGGCCATTAAGCGCACGGGAAAGCAGCAGCGTGTCTGCAGGTGGTTGTAGGCGATCCATGGCGGCCCACACTTTTGGCGTTAGCTCGCGCAAGCGGCGGTGTACCCGCACATCGCTGAAGTCCTGCTCACCTGGGGCAAACAGCGGCGATACGCACTCTGCAGACTCCCGATAAAGCGCCAGCGGTGCTCCCTGCCCCTGGCGGCCACCCATTTTCATGAGCGCGTCGTCCATGGCCATGGGGTCTTGGCCGAGCGTGGCATCTAGCAGCTGCATCATGGCTTTTAGGCGCGCTTCCGGCACGGGAATAACCGCACCGAAGTCGTAGATCACCAAGCGCCCTTCTGCATCTGCAGCAAAGTTACCGGCATGGGGGTCAGCGTGCAGCTCACCGTAGGTAAACAGCTCCTCGGTAATCCAATCAGCCAGTGCTACCGCAACTTTTTGGCGAGTGGCATCATCGGTGCTTTCTAACTCCCGAAGCGGCGTGCCGCCCACATAGCGCATCGCCAACACATGCTGGCCGGAAAGCTCAAACAGCGGCTCAGGTATAACCAACTGGGGGTTATCCTGATAACGCTCGCGATAGCGGGCAAGCGCGTTAGCTTCAGCGTGGTAATCCAACTCGTCACGCAGCCCCGCGGCCAACTCTTCAAACAGTGCATCTAACCTTGCCTGGGGCACTTTGAACCAGCGACCAAGGCTCATAATACGCCTAACCTGCTTCAGATCGCTTTCCAGCACATCCGCCAAGCCTGGATACTGCACTTTTAGAACAACGGTTTCGCCTGCCAGGGTGATTGCTTTATGCACCTGCCCCATGGAAGCGCTGGCAAACGGGCGCTCTTCAATATCGCTAAAATAGTGATCAATATCGCCATACTGAAGCACCAATGCTTCATGAATACGCGGCCACGGCATGGGTTCTGCTTGACGCTGCAGGCGAGCGAGTTCGTTCGCTAAATCTGGGGGCAACAAGTCATCCCACTGAGACATAATTTGCGCCAGCTTCATGGCCGGGCCTTTCAGTTCCGAAAGCCCTTCAAACAGCGCTTCACCCAGCCCACGCCAATCAGCTTGGCCACCTAGGCGGGTTTTCAACAGCGCCCCGCCTGTGCGGGCACCTAACCCTAATAAACGTCGTGTTCTACCGCGTTCGCGCATGGAAACCGCCTCATTAATTACTTTCTGACAGCTTACTCAATTTGATAATTTTATACAAAAACTATACACACCTAACGTCCGCTTCATCTTTCAAACAACACTGCACTCCTCTTTAAA
>SKHS01000198.1 GCA_007116835.1 Halomonas sp. | reverse complement strand
CATACGGTCATTGTCATCAAACTCCATAAAGGCCTTAGGCACTGATGACTGGTTGGGGATCGTCACCATACGCATCCAGCGGCCTAAAATACGCAGCTGATTTACCGTGTTGAATGACTGGGAGCCGCCGCATACCTGCATCACGGCAAGGGTTTTACCTTGGGTAGGGCGAACACCGCCTAGCGCCAGAGGAATCCAGTCAATTTGTGCTTTCATAATGCCGGTCATCGCGCCGTGGCGTTCAGGTGAGCACCACACCATGCCATCGGCCCACTGCGCCAGTGTACGCAGCTCATCCACTTTAGGATGGCTTGCATCTTCCGCATCGGGCAAGGGTAAACCGCGCGGGTCAAAAATCGTTGTGTCAGCTCCCATTGCATTGAGTAGTCTAGCAGCTTCTTCAACTGCTAATCGGCTAAACGAGCGCTCCCGCAGTGAACCGTAAAGCAGCAAAATCTTTGGTGCTGGCTGGTCGCTAGGTGGAAGCATCAGCGTTTCATGGCTAGGCACAGTGAAGATGTTGGGGGCTACGTTAGGTAAATCATTTAGCAAAGTCATCGAAGCTCCTAGTCAGGCCAATGTATTCATTAGTCTCTATGATATATGATTTTCCATATATTGATAGTCGACCAAAAAGACTCGATTAACAAGCCGCCATGTCGATTGCGCCTTATGTGGCTAGGAACACTAAAGGACTAGGCGGCTCGCAAGTGTTGGGGGGGCAATGTTACGCTTAAGTATGCGGGGAAGGCACCAGAATCACGGGACAAGCAGCGCCTTCCAGCAGTGCCTTAGCGGTGCTGCCTAGCAGACGTTCACGTAACCGGCTATGGCCCTGTTGACCCACGATAATGAGATCAGCATGCCAAGCGTTGGCCTCGTTAATGATGGCCTGTTTAAACTCGCCAGCAACAATGACGGTATCAAGTTTGGGTATGCGAGCTGCCAGAGCGGTTAGGTGTAGCTGCGCCTCTTCAAATCCGTACCCATCGGTTTCGAGTAGACTTTCAGCGATAATGGCAACGCGATGCTGAAAGTGGAGTGCTAAACTATGAAGAAGGCCTTCGGCTTTGCTCGCTGCGGCAGACATATCCGTGGCGAGCACAACCGTCGTATAGCTGCTGCCATGCTTTACGTTAGTTACTGGCTCTAGCCATAGCGGTACGCGCGTGAGGTGGGCGAGATTAAGTGCAGTACTACCAAGTAACATTTCTTGCCAGCGTCCCTGTCCTTGGCAGCCAATGAGAATTAAGTCTACGTCATGGTGTTCGGCGTAGTCCGCTAGCAGCTCGCTGGGCTTGCCAGCGTCTACATGATACGCGATGTCCAGGCCTAAATCGTTGAGCGGCTGGGCGTGAACAAGTAGCTGTGCGTAAAGTTGTTCAATATTTTGCTTTGTAGGAGGCGTGGCACTTTTGGGGCTAATAATATGAACAAGGCTAACGCGTTTAACACCTTTGGAGCGCAGGCGAATTAAGCGTTGTTCTAAAAGCGGCCAAGCGGGTGAAAAGTCGATGGCAATCATTACATGAGGGAACATAAGCCTCCTGGAACCGTTGGCTCGCTGTCTCAAAAGTCAATACTGATGACGCCGTTATGCTAGCGTGGCACGCTCAGTACAGCGAGTGTGCCACGCTGGTGCGGTTAGTCGATGAGTTCTACAGCGACGGCGGTGGCTTCGCCACCACCGATGCAAAGGCTGGCGATGCCGCGCTTGCCGCCTTTGGTACGTAGGGCATGAATCAGCGTCGCAATCACCCGTGAGCCCGTTGAGCCAATCGGATGCCCTTGGGCGCAGGCGCCGCCAAACACGTTAACCTTTTCATGGGGTAAGCCAAGGTCATCCATTGCCATTAACGTAACGACCGCAAACGCTTCGTTAATCTCGAAGAGATCCACGTCGTTCACGCCCCAGCCAAGCTTTTTCATCAGCTTTTCAATCGCACCTACTGGTGCAATAGTGAATTCGCTGGGATGACGAGAGTGGGTGGTATGGCCAAGCATTTTCGCAAGCGGCTTTACGCCATGCCGCTTAGCGGCTTCATGGCTGGCCAAAATAAGCGCCGAGGCGCCGTCGGAAATGGAGCTGGCGTTGGCAGCAGTAATGGTGCCATCTTTGGCAAACGCTGGGCGCAGCTGGCGAATTTTATCCAGTTTGGCTTGGAAAGGCTGTTCGTCATGCTCGACCAGCGTTTCACCTTGGCGGGTAGTCACTGTTACGGGAGCCATTTCAGCCGCTAAGTGGCCTTTATTGGTGGCGTCCATGGCGCGTTCTAAAGACGCAATGGCAAAATCGTCTAAACGTTCACGGGTGTAACCACGTTCTGACGCAACATCTTGGGCGAAAACGCCCATCAACTTGCCCGTTTCGGCATCTTCTAGGCCGTCAAGGAACATGTGGTCTTTCAGTTCACCATGACCTAAACGGTAGCCGCCACGTGCTTTAGTGAGTACGTGAGGGGCATTAGACATCGACTCCATGCCGCCCGCGAGCAGGATTTCGCCGGTACCTGCTTTAATCAAATCGTGGGCCAGCATGGTAGCTTTCATGCCAGAACCGCACAGTTTATTGATGGTGGTGGCACCATTGGCATCGGGAATGCCTGCCTGGCGCATAGCTTGGCGGGCTGGTCCTTGTTTTACCCCAGCAGGTAGTACACAGCCGATGATGCCTTCTTCAACAGTGGCTGCTTCGATACCGGCGCGCTCTATGGCTGCGCGTATTGCCACAGCGGCAAGCTCTGGAGCGGTCATGCTGGAAAGACTGCCCATCATTCCGCCCATAGGCGTGCGGGTCGCGGATAAAAATACAACGTCGGTGGCATTACTCATTGGTACGTCTCCTGACAGATTTATTGTGATTATCTTGCAGAGTGGCTAGGGATGCGTTGACCCATTGGCAGGGCTGTGGTCTTCTCCTAAGTAACCAAGCAAGCGCTAGTGTAAATAATATGAATGTAATGAATGCATCCCCTCGCCGCAAGGAATTGACACGTTTAGCCGCTCAGCTATTCGTCCAAGAAGGCTTTGACCGCACCACAGTGCGTATGCTGGCGCAAGAAATGGGCATTAAGTCTGGCAGCCTGTTTCATCACTTTAAAGATAAGCAGGAGATATTGGCTGCGGTGATAGAGGAGGGCACCCAGAATGCGCTTAGCATTGCCAAAGCAGCGCTTCAGAAATGTGATGATGATCCTGAGGCGCGCCTGCATGCTATGGCACGAGCGCATTTGGAAACGCTGTTTGCTGATCGCAATGCCCATGTGGTCGCATTATTTGAATGGCGGCGATTAGATCCTGATGCGAGTGCCCACTTAAGCCACCTGCGTGACGCCTACGAAGCACTTTGGGTAGATGTTATTGACGATGCGTTGGCAGCAGAGCTTATTCACGGTGATCGCTTTCTGGTGTCGCGATTTATATTAGGTGCGCTGAACTGGACGGTGCGTTGGTACGACCCCAGCGGGCCGCGTACCCCCGACGATCTAGCTGATGAACTGGTCGCTATGATTATGGCGCGTTAGCTCCTTCGATCGACCAACGTCTAATCTATTTAGAACGCTGATTGCTTGCGCTCCCGCGTAAATGCTTTTAGCGTTAGCTCAACTGCAAGGTTTCCGTTAACGTAAACGGACAATAATAAAGCGTAAGCTCGGAACCCTGGCCTGTCTGTTTGCGTACCACTGCTCACGACTAACAACATAAGAGAGCCATCATGACAGCAACATCAGCCTCATTACCCACCTATTCGACCTTCCTGGAAAGCTTTACGGTTGACAATATGATTGCCAGGCTAGATGACCATCAAGATGGTTACCTTAATGCCTTTGAAGCATGCTGTGGCCGTCATGTGCGCCAGGGGCGGGGAGATGTGCTTGCGCTCGTGCAGGAAGACATCAATGGGGAAACGCATACGCTGACGTATGCAGAGCTAGACGAGCAGAGCGGCAAGCTTGCTGGCTGGTTTAAGACGCAGGGGCTTGGCGAGGGCGATCGCATAGCCTGTATGCTGCCGCGCTCACCAGCGCTGCTAGTAGCTGTGCTTGCTACATGGCGAATTGGTGCGGTCTACCAGCCGTTGTTTACCGCGTTTGGCCCCGATGCGGTGGATTATCGCTTGGGGCGCGCTGATACTAAGCTGGTGATTACTGATCACGCTAACCGCTATAAGTTTGACGGGCTAAGCCAGTGCCCACCTGTTTTGGCGGTAGGTGGTGCTAGCAGCGAACACCCTAATGACCATGACTGGCAGGCTGCGTTGACGCATACGTCAATGGGTGAGCAGCCACCTCGGCTTGCCCCTGAAAAACCTTTTCTTCAGATGTTTACCTCAGGCACGGTGGGCAAACCAAAAGGCGTGGCAGTGCCG
Source organism: Halomonas sp. (assembly GCA_007116835.1). GTDB lineage: Bacteria > Pseudomonadota > Gammaproteobacteria > Pseudomonadales > Halomonadaceae > Vreelandella. The sequence goes on along the minus strand of SKHS01000198.1, from coordinate 1,285 downwards.
CTTTCTGGGATGACAGCGTTTGCTCTCTACATGGAGCTGGCGGTCGATCTTCGTGACGATGACCGCTTTTGGAATATGGCGGATCCTGGTTGGGCATACGGGCTTTATTACGCGATTGCTGGGCCGCTACTTCTTGGTGTTACCACGCACTTCTGCGAGGCGGGCTTCAGTGCAGAAGGTGCCTTGGCGTTTATGAAGCGCCACCATATTACTAACTTCGCTGCTGCGCCCACGGCGTATCGCCTAATGAAAGCGTCAGGGTTGTTCGATGATGCCCACCAAACGCTTGAACTTCGCGCGGCAAGCTCAGCAGGCGAGCCGCTCAATACGGAAGTAGTGACCTGGGTGGAGAAGTCGTTGGGTTGTCCGGTCATGGATCACTATGGCCAAACAGAAACCGGCATGACCTGTAATAACCATCACTCCCTTGATCACCCCAAGCATGTAGGCGCTATGGGTGTGCCGATGCCGGGTTACCGCCTAGCCATTTTGGACGCAGAGTATAACGAGCTGCCACCTGGTGAGCCGGGTGTGCTTGCGGTTGACATTAAAAACTCACCAGCCCACTTCTTCCAGGGTTATACCTGGCAAGAAAAAGACCCCTTTGTAAATGGTTACTACCTAACTGGTGATGTGGTTATTCGCAATGAAGACGGCTCATTCCAATTTGCCGGACGTGATGACGACATTATCACCACTGCAGGCTATCGGGTCGGCCCCACGGACGTTGAAAACAGCGTGATGACACACCCAGCGGTTGCAGAGTCTGCGGCGGTTGGGCAGCCGGACGAGATTCGCGGTGAGGTGATTAAATCTTACATCGTGCTGCGTGATGGGTATGAAGCTAGCGAGGCGCTTGCCGATGAAATCCGCCAGCAGGTACGTGAGCGTCTTTCCACTCATGCGTTCCCTAGGGTAATTGAGTTTGTCGATGAGCTGCCAAAAACGCCTAGTGGTAAAATTCAGCGCTTTAAACTTCGTGCCCAAGCCACTGAGCAAGCACGCAACGACAAATAATTAAAGGAAAGTTGAAATGCAGGTAAAGGATTGTACGTTTTTAATTACCGGGGCTGCTTCAGGTCTAGGTGCGGCAACTGCAGAGCGTTTAGTGGCTGCCGGTGGGAAGGTTGTGCTTTGCGATATGAACAACAGCGTGGTGGATCACGTCAAGCGTTTAGGTGATCGTGCAAAGGCCCGCATGGCTGATATCACTTCTGCTGAGGAAATGCAGCAGGCGATTGACGAAGCGGTTGCAATGGGTGGTGAAAGCGGTCTTTCTGGCGTT
>SKHS01000065.1 GCA_007116835.1 Halomonas sp. | reverse complement strand
GCAACAGGACGAGGATAAACCGCCGCTGAGGCTTATTGAGACTGGACATCTGCTGCAAGACCGTATTGACTATTTCCATGAAAGCCTGTGCGCGGGTCGCGGTGTTATAGGAGACCTCATTATCTGAGCATCAGGCTTTCTTTAAAACTGTCCGAACCATTGACCAAATATACTTATGTTGAAATACGCAAGCAATGAGTAAGTATTATCGTTTTTGAACACCGTTCGCTAAAAAAGGTAACTTGGTAAGCAGCTGTCGCCAACATCTAAGAGGACACTAAGTATCCATAGAGAAGCCCCCTGGCGCAATCGTTTCTCGCTAAAAATGAGCTAAGATTAGCTTTTAAACGTTGCGTACTGGGTAGGTAACGTTTTTGTATAAATATTGGCAGTGCTTAGGTGACGTTGGTTGCGGATGTGATGTTTTTATAGGGGACAGGGTTTGGTTGCGACTATCGTTGCTGCTGACTTTTTTGTATCAAGATGTATTTATTCTTGTCTGTCATGATGTTTTGTAAAGCATCAAGGATCTGCTCGCCCGCCTGCTGGCCTCAGTGTTCGTCACGCATAAAATGGTAATAGTTGTTTCTAAGTAGGTGCTCAGCGCTATTTCCTGGCATCCTAGAAAGGTTTTTTCGAAGATGAAGCGGATTATTTCGCTGTTGAGCGTCGGGGAAGTCGAAATGTCTCGAGTAACTCTTGCACAGTGGCAGATGCTGGCAGCCGTTGTTGACCATGGCGGGTTTGCACGGGCGGCAGAAGCTATTTATAAAAGCCCTTCCACGCTGAATCATGCGGTGCATAAGCTAGAAGAGCAGTTGGGTGTTCAGGTGTTAGAGCCTGTGGGTAGGCAGGTACGCTTAACAGAGGCAGGCGAACTGCTGCTACGCAGGGCGCGTCAGTTGATTGAAAGTGCGGCCTCGTTAGAAGATGTTGCTACTCGTCTGGCTGCGGGGTTAGAAGCTGAAGTGGTCGTTGCGATCGACCAGATTTTTCCGGCGGCGGCGCAAGCAAAAGCGCTTGAACGTTTCTCGGAAATATACCCTCAAGTCAGGGTGCAGCTACATGAAAGCGTCTTAAATGGTGGTACGGAAATGCTCTACGATGGCCGAGCGGATTTGGTGATTTCGGGTATCGAAGCGCAGGGGTATTTAGGTGAGCCGCTGGTCAACGTGCGTTTTATTGCTGTGGCGCATCCAACGCATGTTTTACACCAGCTTGGTCGTTCACTGGATCTAAGAGATCTCACCCAGCACCGCCAACTGGTCGTTCGCGACTCAGCGCTACGTCAGTCAACCAATGCTGGCTGGTTAAAAGCTGAACAGCGCTGGACGGTGAGCCACCTTCACACGTCGCTGGACATGCTTAAGCGCGGGCTAGGATTTGCCTGGATGCCTGAAACGCGCATTGTCGATGAGCTTGCTAGTGGGCAGCTAAAACCTTTGCCGCTTAGCGCTGGTGGCATTCGAGAGGTGCCGATGCAGTTAATCTTTAGAGATCGTGACCGTGCTGGCCCAGCAGCACACGCTATGGCGCAAGCGCTAAAGCAAGGGGTGAGGGAGCTTTGCCCTAAGGATTCGATTTCCTCGAACGAATTGCCGTAAAACATCCGCTTGAGCATCAGTGAGTCGGGCGTATCCTGAGCACACGCTAACGCATTATATTGAACTTAGGAGACGCTCGATGGGCTTACTTGTTAACGGCGAATGGGTTGACCAATGGTATGACACCAAAAAGCACGGAGGAGAATTCGTTCGCGAATCTGCTCAGCTGCGTGACTGGGTTGGTGAAGGGGCTGAAACAGATGGGCAGAGCTATCCGGCGCAAACTGACCGCTATCACCTCTACGTATCGCTTGCCTGCCCCTGGGCGCACCGTGCACTGATCATGCGTAAGTTAAAAGGCTTGGATTCGCTGATTGGCGTTTCACATGTTAGTCCGCTTATGCTTGATAAAGGTTGGACATATGACCAAAGCGAAGGCGCCAGTGGAGACCCGGTTAATCATGTCGATTACCACCACCAGCTCTATACCATGACTGACCCCACCTATACCGGGCGTGTCACGGTGCCGGTGCTGTGGGACAAGCAGCGTAACGCAATCGTTAATAATGAATCGGCTGATTTGCTGCGTATTTTTAATCATGCTTTTGATCAATTGGCTGGCAATGATTTAGATTTCTACCCGGAAGATTTGCGTAGCGTCATTGATGAGGTTAACGATGACGTGTACGACCATATCAACAATGGTGTGTATAAGTCGGGCTTTGCGACTGAGCAGCAGGTGTACGAAAAGCATGTGCAGGCTTTGTTCGATGCCCTGGATCGCATGGAAAAGCGCCTAGGCGAGCAGCGTTACCTAGCGGGTGAGTGGTTAACAGAGGCGGATATTCGGCTGTTTACCACGCTGATTCGCTTTGATGCCGTTTACTATGGCCATTTCAAGTGTAATTTTAAGCGTATAGAAGATTATCCAAATCTCTCTAATTATGTACGTGAGCTGTATCAGTGGCCTGGGGTGGCAGAAACGGTCGATATGGATCACATCAAACGTCACTATTACTACAGCCACGAGACAATTAACCCAACGCGTATTGTGCCCGCTGGGCCGCTGCTGGATTTAGAGCGTACGCATGATCGTGATCGGTTACCGGGGCAGGGAATACGCCGCAAGGCCTAGAGGTATCCTGCAGCAAATGTGAAAGGGCCATCCAACGTGGATGGCCCTTCGTGTAACAGCGCGTTTGACTCAAGTCGCTTAAATAGCCTGTTTAAGTTTTATGGGTCAGTCGTCAGTGTTAACCGCTTCACGGGTAGACTGCCAAGCGCTTTGTGCCCCGTCCTTGGTGGTTTGCCAAGCATCGCGAGCACTTTCCTTCGTCTGTTCCCACCAGTCGCGGTCATAGGTTGGGAATGACTCAACTTCTTCAGACGTCGCATTTAGCATAATGCGGTGTTCAGTATCACCGTCACCTTCCCTGTGTGTTTCTAGCGTGAAGTAGTCAGTGCCAACGACAATCTCTCGGCCGCCTAAACCAAGCACCGCTCCGCTTTCAATGACAAGGGCTGAGATACGCATATCGTCATCAAACAAGATATCTTCGACTTCACCAATTTCTTCTCCGGAACCATTGGTAAAGAAAACGTCTGCATCAAGAATATCATCGGCTGAATACATGCCTTGTGGCTCTGTAGATGCTTGAACGCTAAACGCCAAGCTGCTCAAAAGCGCAGTACTAATAGCAGCTGTTAATAGTGATTTACGCATAGCTTCTCTCCATGTGGCTATCGGTATACGGTCAGTATGGGTTGTTCAAAACAAGGCAGACGCACTGATTAAGCGCATCTATTATTAGGCATATAGGCATACCTACTAAAGGTCGTTTGCCCAATCATCTACACGGCGCTCAGCTTCTTCGCGTTCCACGCCGTATTTTTGCTGTATCTTGCCGATAAGCTGATCCTTTTTGCCGCCAATTTGCGTTAGCTCATCATCTGTCAATTCACCCCAGCTGGCGCGCGCTTTCCCCTTCATTTCTTTCCAGCTGCCTTCAATCTGATCCCAGTTCATCGCATCGCTCCTTGAAGTTAGTGAACATCAGTTAGTGAACATCAATTAGGCACCTTTCAGGTTAGACGAAGAGTGCGTATGTGCAAGCCTGAATGTTAATAACGGTTAATGTAAAAAAGCTAGTCATGAGCAATTAGCGGTGTTAGGATGCGTCCTCCTCGCATGTGTTGACCCCTCCATCACGACGATAAGCAATTTCCTATGTAGCATTGACTACGAAGTGAAATGCTTGCGAGAACATCTTGCCAATTGCAGATGTTCATTGCTGTGAAGATGGCGCGCCTCCAGTATTTCACCAAACGGGTGAAATCGGCGCAGCAGGTCGCCACAGCGGTTAGCCCGCTACTGCGGTATTTGCTAGCCGGATGCTAGGTGCGACCGGCGTCTCCGACTCCACTGATGACGATATCCGCTTTGCGGATCCTTGCTCATTGATATGCATTGTCACGCGTATTAACGAACAGAGTCAGAGACGCTTACGATGTTTTTTGCCGGAAAAACCGGCCTACCAAGGTGTGATTAATGACCTCGACTTCTGTCGCTTCGCCGAGCTTCGGCGATCTTGCTCTGTTGCCTGCCGTTCTCTCTGCTGTTGAAGCACAAGGCTACGAAATTCCCTCGCCGATCCAGGCGCAGACCATTCCTGCGTTGCTGGAAGGCCGCGATATGCTGGGCCAAGCACAAACCGGCACCGGCAAAACCGCTGCGTTTGCATTGCCATTGTTATCGCGTTTAGAACTTACCCGTCGCGAGCCTCAAGTACTGGTTATGGCTCCGACCCGTGAACTTGCTCAGCAGGTTGCGGCTTCGTTCAGTAAATATGGCCAAAACCTTAAGGGTCTTGAAGTAGCGATCCTGTGTGGCGGTCAAGAATACCGTGAACAGTTAGGCGCGCTAAAGCGCGGTGCCCAAGTCATTGTTGGCACCCCTGGCCGTATTATCGATCACCTAGATCGCGGTAGTTTGAAACTCGACGGCCTTTCGGCACTGGTGCTGGATGAAGCTGACGAAATGCTGCGCATGGGCTTTATCGACGACGTAAAACGCGTGGTTGCCGATACCCCGAAAGATGCTCAGCGTGTGTTTTTCTCGGCAACGCTGCCGACTGAAATCGAGCGCATTGTTAACCGCTACTTGGTTAATCCGGTGAAAGTCGCGATTGAGTCGCGCACCACAACCGGCGAAAACATTGAGCAGCGCATTGTGCGTGTCGATGGTGGTGCTAAGCTCGAAGCCCTGGCACGTATTCTGGAAGTTGAGCCAGTCGATGGGGCCATCGTCTTTGTGCGTACTCGTGCTGCTTGTACCACGCTGGTGGAACAGCTGACAGCGCGTGGTGTTAACGCGGCTGGTCTGTCTGGCGATCTAGACCAAAGCCTGCGTGAACGCACCATTACACGTTTGAAGCGCGGCAAAGTTGATGTGTTGATTGCGACAGACGTCGCTGCACGCGGTCTTGACGTGTCGCGTATTACGCACGTTATCAACTACGATCTGCCCCAAGACGCAGAAGCGTATACCCACCGTATCGGTCGTACCGGTCGTGCGGGCCGTAGCGGTATCGCGATTACGTTCGCTGGTTTCCGTGAAGGCCGTAAAGTGGGCTGGATGGAGCAGGCAACCGGTCAGAAAATGACCGAAATGCCGCTGCCAGACGAAGCAGCTATTCGCGCTCACCGTGATGAAGTGTTCCATCATCGCGTTGTGGCGGCACTGACCAAAGGTGCTGAAGAGCAGCGTGCGTTGGTTGAGCGCCTGGTAGAAGAAGGCCATGACGCCGTTGAGCTAGCCTGTGCCTTTGCCGCCATGGCACGTGCTGACGAAGCACCGATTGGTCGCTTGCAGGCACCGCGTAAAGAGAAGCCGATGCGTGATGGCGCGCCTGGTGCCAAGCCCGGTGGCCGTCGCGAGCGTTCCAGCGCACCTAGCGAAGGTATGATTCGTTACCGTGTTTCCGTTGGCCATAAAGATGGCGTTAAGCCTGGCCAACTGGTTGGCGCGCTGGCGAACGAAGGTGGTATCGAAGGCGCGCGTATCGGTCGTATCGATATTCGTAACGCTTTCTCGGTCGTTGAGCTACCCAGTGGCCTG
>SKHS01000061.1 GCA_007116835.1 Halomonas sp. | reverse complement strand
GGTTAGCTCGCTATCAGCGCTGATGACGTAATGTAAGCGTTGATTACTCCTCGCGGGCACCGCCAAGCGCTTTATGGAGCAGTTCAGCGTTGTGCCGCAGCATGGCTGGGTAGTTGTACGCTGCGCCGTCAGAAGCGCTTAAGGTATCCACATAGAGCGGGCCGCTAAGCGTTAGTTCCGCGCTTCGGGCCAGCGCATCCATATGGATAAAAGGCACGGTGCTTTCATAAAACAGTGCCGGAGGGCGCTGCTCGGTTAAACGCCTGTTCATGGTTTCCATGGCCTGCGCGCTGCCTAACGTTTCGTGGTTGACGCCCCAAATCGAGGCGTATTCAAAATTATACGCGTGGGCAAAGTAGGCCATGCCAGCTTCGCTGGTATAAAGCACACGATTGGTTTGTGGAATGCCATCTAAACGCTCTTTTACTTGCTGATCCAGCGCCGCTAATGCCTCGCGGGTGTCGGCTGCCCGAGTCTTAAAGTCTGCGGCTTTTTCCGGGTAGTGCTGTGCAAGCGTTTGCGCAATGATATCAATGTATGCAGCGGCTCCTTCCGGGGCCATCCACATATGCGGATTAGGGTCACCTTTATAGTGCCCTGTGTTAATTGCCAGGGGAGCATAGTCTGCATCTTCGGCAAGGGCGGTAAGAGTGAGCGTATCGCCTGCCATCGCCTTAACGTGACGCATCCACGGCTCCAGGCCATAGCCGTTATAGAAAACAATGTCAGCTTCTTCAACGGCAAGCACATTGGGAGGTGTCACTTCCCAGCGGTGAACGTCTTCACCAGCGGGGACGATGGTGTTAATACGGACAGCATCGCCAGCCACTCGTTTAACCAAATCTTCGATCACTGAAAACGAGGCAATGACGTTAAATGAGGCCTCACCTAGCACCGGTGCACTGTTCACCGTTGTCACCAATAAGAGCGTGAAGATCCAGGGTGTTCGCTTGTCCATGTCACGCTCCTAACGCATTAAAAAGACGGCAGATAATAAAGACAGTACCGGCCGGTTGCCAGTTTCATTATGGGGCTGGGTGGTTTGCCCCTAGGTGTAGCGTAGAAGCTGCATGAAGTGGTTTCACCCAGAGAGGTTAGCCTCTATGCTGTTAAGCATACTGTTAACAACAAAATAGGGTCGACAAGGTGGCCTGCGGTACTCACTAAGCCTCTGTACGTTCGCTCGTTTGTTTAGAGTGGCGCTTTATAGATGTTTTTGAACGGCCAACTTTGAATAGCCCTCTTTGGATCGTATGCAATGACCTCTCACACTGGTGTGTCTTCCCGCCGTCGGCGCGGTTATCCCCAAGGACGTAATGTAGCGCCTATCGCGCTGGCGGCGTTAAGGGATCTATTAGGTGATGAGCGCTGTTCCCCAGCGCTTAAACGCCGCGACCTATTAATCGAACACTTGCACGCTATTCAGGATGCTCACGGCTATTTATCACTGGTCGAGCTGCGCGCCTTAGCTTCCTACATGAACCTGCCGATGGCAGCGGTGTACGAGACAGCGACGTTTTACGCCCACTTTGATGTGGTGCACGACCACCAAGTGCCACCGCCTGCTACAACTATTCGTGTGTGTGATTCGCTCTCCTGCCAGCTGGCAGGCGCCAGTGCGTTACAACAAGCGCTTGAGGAGCGCGTCGACCCTGACGGCGTACGGGTCATACGTGCTCCCTGCATGGGCCGCTGTAACCACGCTCCAGTAGCTGAAGTTGGCCATCACCACGTGCTTTATGCCACGGCAGATGGCGTCGAGGCGGTGGTTGATACCGGCCACTTTCAGCCAGAAGCGATTGTGTGGCAGCGTCTAACGGCTTATCAGCAAGAAGGCGGCTTTCAACTGCTGGCCCAGTGCCGCAGCGGCCAAGTAAGCGTCGATGCACTGAGCACACTCTTAGAGCAATCTCAGCTGCGTGGACTTGGCGGCGCGGGTTTCCCCACTTTTAAGAAGTGGCAGGCGGTGCGCCAAGGGGCAGGGCCGCGTTACTGTGTGATTAACGCTGATGAGGGTGAACCCGGCACCTTTAAAGATCGTTTCTACCTTGAAAAAGCCCCCCACCAATTTCTGGAAGGTGCGCTGGTTAGCGCCTGGGCGGTAGATGCCGGGCGGCTCTATATTTATCTGCGCGATGAATACCCTGGGCTTCACCGCGTGCTGCATGAAGCGATTGCCGAGCTTGAAGAAGCCAAGCTCGTACAGCCAGGGCTTATCGTCATGCGCCGTGGTGCAGGGGCTTATATATGTGGGGAAGAGTCGGCGCTGATTGAGTCTTTAGAAGGTAAGCCCGGCAAGCCTCGCCATCGGCCGCCCTATGTGGCTCAGCAAGGGCTGTTCAACCGCCCGACGCTGGTCAATAACGTTGAAACGGTTTACTGGATACCACGAATTTGGAAAAAGGGGGCTGAGTGGTTTGCCGGGCAAGGTCGCAACGGGCGAAGCGGCCTGCGCAGTTTTTCCGTTTCCGGGCGGGTTAATACGCCGGGCGTATATCTCGCGCCTGCCGGGATCACCCTGCGTGAACTGATTGATGAGTATTGCGGTGGCATGGCAGAAGGCCACACCCTTGCCGCTTACCTTCCTGGCGGCGCATCTGGGGGGATTTTGCCCGCCAGCAAGGCGGATATTCCGTTGGATTTCGATACCCTGCATGCCCACGGCTGCTTCATCGGTTCGGCGGCGATTATCGTGCTCTCTGAGCACGATAATTTACAGGCCGTTGCGACTAATTTGTTGGCCTTTTTCGCAGATGAATCCTGTGGCCAGTGCACGCCCTGTCGGGTAGGCACTGAAAAGATGTTGAGCCTGCTTGAGAGCGAGCGCTGGGATGTGCAGGCGCTGACTAGGCTGGCCCAGGTGATGCAGGACGCGTCGATCTGCGGGTTAGGCCAGGCTGCACCGAACCCCGTACTTGGGCTGCTGAAAGATTTTCGACCAGTGCTTGCTCAACAGCAAGTTATTGTCAGCGATGCGGTGGAAGGGGGCGCGCCATGAGCACTGAATTTGCGCTAACGCTGGATGGCCATGAAGTGACTGCTTATGCCGGTGAAACCCTCTGGCAGGTGGCCAAGCGCGCAGGAGAAACCATCCCCCACCTCTGTTTCAAAGAGGCTCCAGGTTACCGTGCCGATGGTAACTGCCGTGTTTGCATGGTCGAGATTGACGGCGAGCGCGCCTTGGCGGCCAGCTGCATACGCGAAGCAGCGCCGGGCATGGTGGTGCGCAGCGCAAGCTCTCACCGCGCGGTGCAGGCCCGTGAAACCGTGCTGGAGCTGTTCATGGCGGATCAGCCCAGTCGAGCGGAAAGCCCCGACCGTTCCAGCCATTTTTGGACAACGGCCGAGCAGCTTGCGGTGGATGAACATGCCGTAAAAGCATGGCTGCCGCCGCGCCGTAAAGCCCCTGTTAGCCACGCGGCAGAGGTGCCTAGTATTCGCCCGCCAGATACCAGTCACCCCGCTATGCAGGTTAATTTAAATGCCTGTATTACCTGCAACCTGTGCGTACGTGCCTGCCGTGAGGTGCAAAGCAACGACGTGATTGGCCTGGCTCAGCGCGGCGCGGCAGCCACGGTGGTGTTTGATTTTAACGACCCGATGGGCGATAGCACCTGTGTTGGCTGTGGCGAGTGTGTTCAGGCGTGCCCGACGGGAGCGCTGATGCCTGCCTCGTTAGTGAATTCGGCTGGCCACGGCGATTCACACAGTCAGCGACAGGTTGATTCCGTTTGCCCTTACTGCGGCGTGGGCTGCCAGCTTACCTACCATATGAATAACGACGCCCTGGCGTATGTAGAAGGGCGCAACGGCCCTGCCAACCAGGGTCGTCTGTGTGTGAAAGGGCGCTTTGGGTTTGACTACGTTAGCCATCCGGCACGGCTAACCAAGCCGCTGCTGCGCAAACCGGGAGTGGCTAAAGGTCTCGACCCGAGCTTTGACCCTGCCAAGCCGCTCAGTCATTTCCGCGAGGCCAGTTGGGAAGAAGCACTCGACGTGGCCGCCAGCGGCCTAAGGAACCTCAAGGCCGCCCATGGCCCAGAAGCCTTGGCGGGCTTTGGCAGCGCTAAATGCTCCAATGAAGAAGCCTGGCTATTCCAGAAGCTGGTGCGTACGGGGTTTGGCAGCAATAACGTTGATCACTGCACCCGGCTGTGTCACGCCAGTTCTGTCGCTGCGCTGATGGAGTGCCTGGGGTCTGGGGCGGTAACGGCATCGTTTATGCAGGCTCTGGAAGCAGATGTGGTGATCCTGACAGGTTGTAACCCAGCGGTAAACCATCCTGTCGCAGCCACCTTCTTCAAGCAAGCCGCCAAACGCGGCACTGAGATTATTATTCTCGATCCTCGCGGGCAGGCATTAGATGCTTACGCTAGCCTGAGCGTTCGCTTTACGCCAGGCGGCGATGTCTCGTTATTCAACGCGCTGCTCCACGTCATTATTGCCGAAGAGCTGTATGACAACGCTTATATTCAAGCGCATACCGAAGGCTTTGAGGCATTGAAAAACAGCGTTGCCCATAGCACTCCTGAAGCCATGAGCGTGCTGTGTGGCGTCGCGCCAGACACGCTTCGAGAGGTGGCGCGGCGCTACGCCAACGCCGAGAAAGCGATGATTTTCTGGGGTATGGGCATTTCTCAGCATACCCATGGCACCGACAATGCGCGCTGTCTGATCTCATTGGCGCTGGCGTGCGGTCATACAGGCCGCCCAGGCACTGGTCTGCACCCGCTGCGCGGACAAAATAATGTGCAGGGCGCATCCGATGCGGGGCTTATTCCCATGGTGTTGCCCGACTATCAGCCAGTGGGTGATCGCCAACTGCGGGCTGCCTTTGAAGAGCTGTGGAATACCCCGCTCAGTGCCGAACCAGGGCTGACGGTGGTCGAAGTCATGGATGCTATCCACGCGGGGAGCGTGCGCGGTATGTACATCCTGGGTGAGAACCCCGCCATGTCTGACCCAGACCTGACTCATGCCAGAGCCGCCCTTGGCAAACTTGAGCATCTGGTGGTGCAGGACCTGTTCGTCACTGAAACCGCCCAGTTTGCCGATGTCATTCTGCCAGCTTCCGCCTGGCCTGAAAAAGACGGCACCGTGACCAACACCAACCGCCAGGTGCAGTTAGGCCGCGCGGCGCTGCCGCTACCAGGAGATGCCAAGCCCGATTGGTGGATTATCCAGGAGATTGCCAAGCGCTTTGAGCTTGGCTGGAACTATGCCCACCCCCAGGAAGTGTTCGTAGAGATGCAGCAAGGTATGGCGTCGTTTAATCACATCAGCTGGGCGCGGCTGGCGCGGGAAGGCTCGGTAACGTATCCCTGCCCAGCGGAAGATTTACCTGGCCAGGATGTGGTGTTCAGCGACGCCTTTCCACGCAAAGGTGGGTTGGCTAAATTTTCCCCTACGCGCCCGTTACCGCCAGACGAACCGGTAGATGACGCTTACCCCACGGTATTAACCACTGGTCGGCAGCTAGAGCATTGGCACACCGGCTCCATGACTCGGCGCAGCCACGTATTAGATGCCCTGGAGCCAGACGCCGTGGCCAGTCTTTCCCCAGGCGAGTTGAACCGCCTAGGCGTTGCGCCAGGAGAAAAGCTGACGATCACAACGCGACGCGGCACGATTACGCTCACTGCCAGAATGGACGCGAAAATTCCTGATGGCATGGTGTTTGTGCCGTTCGCTTATGCAGAG
>SKHS01000136.1 GCA_007116835.1 Halomonas sp. | reverse complement strand
CTTGATAGATCATCTGCGAGGTAATTTCACGCCCAGTGCGGTCGGCCACTTCCTGTACCACTTGGCTAAACTCGATAGAGAGCCTGCGCGGTAGCTCAATGCCGTGCTCTTGTTCCAGCAGATAGGAAATACCGCCTTTGCCTGACTGGCTGTTAACGCGAATCACCGCTTCATAACTGCGCCCCACATCCAGCGGGTCGATCGGCAGGTATGGCACATCCCAAAGCGCTTCAGGATGGGCGCGACGGTCTGCCATGCCTTTTTTGATGGCATCCTGGTGCGAGCCAGAGAACGCGGTAAATACTAAATCGCCCACGTAAGGGTGGCGTGGATGAACGGGTAACTGGTTACAGTACTCCACCTCGCGCATGACCGGCGTGATGTTAGAAAAGTCGAGGTTTGGGTGAACACCTTGGGTGTACATGTTCATGGCCAGCGTGACGATATCCACGTTGCCAGTACGCTCGCCGTTACCAAACAGCGTGCCTTCGACCCGATCAGCCCCGGCCATCAGCGTTAGCTCTGCTGCCGCAACGCCTGTTCCCCTATCATTATGGGGATGAACACTGACAATTAACGTGTCGCGTTTTTTAACATGGCGGCAGAACCACTCAATTTGGTCGGCGTAGTTATTCGGTGTGGCGACTTCGACGGTGGCCGGTAAATTAACGATCATCCGGTTATCAACGCTCGGCCCAAACGTGTCCATCACCGCTTCGACAATCTCTACCGCAAAGTCCATTTCGGTGGTGGTAAACAGCTCCGGCGAGTACTGAAAGGTCCAGTTAGTGTTTGGGTTGGCGGCCATCAAATCGCGGATTTGTGCTGTGGCATCCACCGCGATCTGAACACACTCCGTTTTATCCACGTTAAACACGACGCGACGAAACATCGGATCGGTGGCGTTATAGACGTGGACAATAGCGTTTTTAGCGCCTTCAAGTGCTTCAAAAGTACGCTCAATCAAGTGTGGACGTGCCTGAGTCAGCACCTGAATCGTCACATCATCTGGGATTTTATCCTGCTCTATCAACGCACGGACAAAGTCAAAGTCGGTTTGCGACGCTGATGGAAAACCAACCTCAATCTCTTTAAACCCCGTCTTCAGCAACAGATCAAACAAGCGCTGTTTACGCTCTTGATCCATCGGGTCAATTAACGACTGGTTGCCATCACGCAGGTCAACGCTGCACCAAATGGGTGGCGTTTCGATACGCTGGCTAGGCCACTGGCGATCGGGCAGGTCAACGGCCACGAAAGGACGGTATTTTTTAGAGGGGTCGGACAGCATCATGGCGGCGTTCCTTTGATTAGTCTGTTTTAGGGGTATCGGCGGGCTGGTCGCTCACCGGTGGCAAGGAACCGCTTTGAGCCAGGGCAGCTTCCATACGGTCGAGTTGATTGCGCAGCTCTCTGACATCGGAACGCAGCCCCTGCATCTCAGCAGCCTCTCCCTCGCCACTCTCTAAGTCAATTAATGCGCTCTCTTTTTGCATCACATCCAGCACAATCCCGATCATCATATTAAGAAAGATAAAAGCATTGAGGAAAATAAAGGTGAGAAAATAGATCCATGCGTAGGGAAAGTGCTCCATAGTGGGATACAGCACGGCGGTGGCCCAGCTCTCAAACGTGGCCACCTGAAACAGCGTTAGCATGGCAAGGGCAATGTTCCCCCATAGCTGCTCATCCACGTCGTGGAAAATAAAACTTCCCACTGCGGCGTAAATATAGAAAATGATGAACATCAGCAGCGCCACATAGCCCATGCGCGGAATCGACTTGACCAATGCCACCAGCAAAAGGCGTAGCTCAGGAATCATCGACACCAGACGCAGTACCCTAAAAATTCTCAGCAAACGCGCCAGCAGCACCATCTCTGAGTCATCCATCGGGATCAAGCTCGCGGTAACGATCAGAAAGTCGAAAACGTTCCAGCCTTTCTTAAAAAAGCTGATCAAATTTCGCTCGGCTGCCATGCGAATCAACAGCTCCACCAAAAAGAACACCGTTACCGCCACATCAAGATAGATAAGCCACTGTTCGAACTGGCTAACTTCGTCGTAGGTTCGCGCACCAATCATTAATGCCGAGACAACAATAATGGCGATGACCACTGACTCAAAGATCTTGTTGCTGCGCAGCTTTTCGAAGCGAGCCTGCCAGGTATTGAATGGTTCACTCATTTATCATGGGATCTCTAGGTGGTTAATCGGCACACTTTATACCAAAATATTGGCCCATCAACATGCGCCACCGCCGTTTGGTTAAATTCAGGTTTTCGACTTGCTTGCTAGTGGTAAATGACACTTTCCGGTAAGCTCCTTGCCGGTTTGTTAGCCTGTTCTGAGGTAAATATATGTGGAGCCTGCTGAAGTGGTCGGCACTATTACTCACTCTGCTGGTGAGTGCGGGTTGCTCAGACCCCAAAATTGACACGAGTTCAATGCCAGCCGCCGTTGTATCTGTAGAGAAGGTGCGCGAATCACTCCCCACCTACAAGCGTGATGAGTTCGACCAGGCACTCACTATTATTGCCATGTCATCGTTTAGTGGCATCAATTTACTCAACGTTCAGCGTATGAATGCTGCGGAAATCGCCGAGTCAGCCAATGCGTATATGCACGGGCTAACGGGCGATGAAATTATCGAGCGTGCCGATACAATGCTGCGCGAACGCCGTGCCAGAGAGCGCGAGCAGGCAATGCGCACGCTAAGTCGTTTAGAGAAGAAGCAAGCGAAGGCCACCTACGATCAGCAGCAGCTGGCCCAGGTTCAAATCGAAAATGCCAACTACTACATCAGCACCAGTCCTTATGGAGCCTTTGAGCCAGTCATCGACCTTCAAGTGGCAAATGGCTCAGACCGGGAAATTTCAGAGCTTCTGCTGCACGGCGTGCTGAAAAGCCCAGGCCGTGAAACTGCATGGGTTGATGAAACGTTCTACTACGTTATCGCTGGCGGCTTAGCGCCGGGGGAACGCGCGCAGTGGAGCCTTGCACCTAACCGATTTGGCCCCTGGGGAAATGATCGAATTCCCAGCGACACAACGCTGACCATATCACTACGAGGAGTAAAAGACGCCCAAGGCAAGCCGCTGTGGAGCTCACCGCCACTCACCGAGAATGAAACGATCAGGCTAGAAGCTTTACGCAACGAGTATGCCGGTGTCACACCCTACATAGCTGAGGAATAACGTAGCAGGCGGTGCTTGGCACCGCCTGCCCTACCGGCCAATCATCCGTCAATTAAATCTGCGTCGCGATAGCCCATCACGTAAAGCACACCATCAATCCCCGAGGTGGAAATCGCTTGCCGTGCCTGAGCGCGCACCACAGGCTTCGCTCGAAACGCGATACCCAATCCTGCTTTTTCCAGCATTTTCAGGTCGTTGGCACCATCACCAACAGCAATGGTTTGGGCTAACGTAAAACCTTCCCGCAATGCAACCTGCTCTAACAGGTCGGCTTTACGCTGGGCATCGACGATCGGTTCGTGTACCTCACCGGTCACTTTGCCATGTTCGATGATCAGCTCGTTGGCATGGACCTCATCGAAACCAAGCTTATCCTGCAAATGGTGAGCGAAATAGGTAAAGCCCCCAGACAAAATCACGGTGCGATAGCCAAAATGCTTTAAGTTCGCCATTAGCCGCTCAACGCCATCCATCAGCGGTAGTTCGGCGGCGATGGCTTCCAGCACCGACTCATCCAACCCTGCCAGCTTGCTCATACGCTCACGGAAGCTCGCTTTGAAGTCCAGCTCGCCGCGCATAGCGCGCTCGGTCACTTCAGCCACTTCATCACCGACACCGTGGCGTCGGGCCAGCTCATCAATCACCTCAGCTTTGATCAGGGTGGAGTCCATATCGAAGCAGACTAAACGAGGCAGTGCGAGATCACGGTTATCCTCTTGGATCACAATGTCCACACCCAGGGCTTCACCCAACGTTAAGGCGGCTGTTCGCAACGCTGGCATATCGAACGCGCTTGCTGTGAAGCGCTGCTCGATGCAGTCGTAGTGATTGCCGGGCAGCGACGCGTCTGCCAGGCACCGAGTCTCGCCTGCTCTCAGGCCAAACTGCTTGGCCAACTCAGCTACCTGCTGTTGAGCGTCCGCGGTGATACGCGGCGCTAATACGGTTAAAAGGACATCACCGCGTGCCATCAATTACTCCCCTGCTTCTAATCGGTCAACTTTTTGGAAACCGCGCGGCAGTTTGCTACCTCGCCTGCCACGCTCACCGCGATAATACGCGAGATCGTCGGCTTTCAGGGTTAGCTTACGCTTACCGGCGTGAATAATAAGCTCACTATTGTCTGCCACAATGGCAATATCGCGCACAAACTCTTCCCGTCGGGCCGCGCGCGGGCCAGGGATATCGAGCATTTTGTTGCCTTTCCCTTTAGCCATTTCAGGTAGCTGGTCTAACGGAAACAGCAGCAATCTACCTTCGTTGGACACCGATGCTACCCACAGGCCTTCACCTTCCGGCACTTCCACAGGTGCCATCACGCTGCAGCCTTTCGGTACGCTGAGTACCGCTTTACCCGCTTTATTTTTACCTGTCAAAGCGCCAAGCTGAGCCACAAACCCATAGCCGCCGTCGCTGGCCAATACAAACCGTTTGGTGGGCGGTGCCAGCATTAATCCCGCCATTCGTGCACCTGCCGCCACATTGACCCGCCCAGTGACGGGCTCACCTTGGCCTCGGGCGCTGGGCAAATTATGCGCCGCTAGGGTGTAGGCGCGGCCGGTGTCATCCAATAGCACTAAGGGTTGATTAGTTTTACCGCGCGCCGCTAGCTGGAAGCTGTCGCCTGCTTTGTAAGAAAGCCCTTCAGGGTCAATATCGTGGCCTTTTGCTGCACGAATCCAGCCTTTATCAGAGAGCACCACGGTAATCGGGTCGGCGCCTAGCAGCTCAACTTCAGAGAGAGCCTTGGACTCTTCACGCTCGACCAGTGGCGAACGACGCGCATCACCATGCTCTTTGCCCGCCGCACGGATCTCTTTTTCAATCAGTGTGGTCAGCTTGGCGTCACTGCCAAGCAGCCCTTGTAGCGACTTACGCTCTTTCTCAAGCTCATCCTGCTCACCACGGATTTTCATCTCTTCTAGCTTGGCAAGGTGGCGCAAGCGAAGCTCTAGAATTGCTTCAGCTTGGCGCTCAGAAAGCCCAAAAGCAGCAATCAGCGCCGACTTTGGCTCATCCTCTTCACGGATAATCCTGATCACTTCGTCGAGGTTGAGGTAAGCCGTTAGCAGCCCTTCTAAAATGTGCAGACGGTCTTCGACCTTGCCTAAGCGGTGCTCTAAACGGCGGCGTACCGTGGCACGTCGAAAACGCAGCCATTCACTCAGCATATCGGCTAGTGGCATCACACGGGGACGGCCATCTAGGCCGATCACGTTCATGTTTACCCGCACGTTCTTTTCCAGATCCGTGGTGGCAAACAGGTGCGCCATTAGCGATTCAACATCAACGCGATTTGAGCGCGGCTCAATCACTAAGCGAGTTGGCTCTTCGTGGGTGGACTCATCGCGCAAGTCAGCAACCATCGGCAGCTTTTTGGCCTGCATTTGCGCGGCGATTTGCTCTAACACTTTGGCACCGCTGACCTGATAGGGCACGGCGGTGATAACAATATTGGCTTCTTCGCGGATGTAGCGGGCACGCAGTTTGACCGAGCCACGACCGGATTCGTAGAGCTTCCGAAGATCCGCTTG
>SKHS01000263.1 GCA_007116835.1 Halomonas sp. | reverse complement strand
GCGCCAGCGGATCGGTATTGCCCGCGCGTTAGCGCTAAATCCTGAACTGATTGTGGCAGACGAAGCGGTCTCAGCACTGGATGTATCTATTCAAGCCCAGGTGCTTGAACTGCTTGAAGAGTTAAAGCAACGGCTGTCTCTTTCACTGCTGTTTATTACCCACGATTTACGGGTAGCCGCACAAATTTGCGACCGTATCGTGGTGATGCAGCATGGCCGTATTGTTGAGCAAGGTAGCGCTGAACAAATATTCCTTAAGCCGAAAGAAGCCTACACCCAGTCGCTGCTTGATGCGATTCCTGGTCGTCAAGCGCCGGTGGCAGCTACTGCCTAATCACTGAATCGTTAACCTATTTACCAAGGAACACCCATGCAGATAACCCTGGAGGCGCTGCGTAAACTTGTTGGCCCAGCCCATGTACTCACGGGCGATGATGTCACTAGCCGCCGCGTAGACTGGATGACCGGCGCGCCCTGCCAGGCGGGTGCCATTGTTCGCCCAGCAGACACCGAACAGTTAGCGGCTGTTATGCAGGCATGCCACGCGCTTAAACAGCCAGTGGTAACCCACGGCGGCTTAACCGGTTTAGTGCATGGCGCGAAGGCTAGCCCAGAGGAGTTGGTTATTTCCCTAGAGCGCATGACCGCTATTGAAGAGATTGACCAAGTCGGCGGCACCATTACCGTGCAAGCCGGAGCGCCACTTCAGCGGGTACAGGAAGCCGCGAACGAGGTTGGTCTTCAATTCCCCCTGGATTTAGGCGCACGCGGAAGTTGTACGATTGGTGGCAACATCGCCACCAATGCTGGCGGTGTCCGGGTGATTCGCTACGGCATGATGCGCCAGCAGGTGCTAGGGCTTGAAGCAGTGATGGCAGACGGGCGTGTTATTAGCTCCATGAATCGCATGCTGAAAAACAATGCAGGGTTTGACTTAAAACAGCTATTTATTGGCAGTGAAGGCACCCTGGGCATTGTTACCCGTGCCGTGCTACGGCTACAGCCGCCTACCTTAAGCGAGCAAACAGCGCTGGTGGCCTGCCACTCGTTTGACGCGCTAACCGGGCTATTAAGCCACATGGGTAAAGCGCTTGGGGGCGGCCTGGGTGCGTTTGAAGTGATGTGGCAGAACCACTATCGCCTGCTTACCGAAACGCTGGATAGGCACCCTCCCCCCATTCCGCCAGAGCACCCTTTTTACGTGATTATTGAGTCTCTAGGCAATGATGAAACCCATCACGGGGAGCAGTTCAGCGAAGCGCTTGAACAGGCATTTGAACAAGAACTGATCATCGATGCAGTGATTGCCCAATCAAGTACTCAGCGCGATAGCCTATGGGCGATACGAGAAGATATTGAAGGGCTCATCAAGGGACTGGCTCCCATGTTCACCTTTGATGTCAGCCTCCCCATTGCCGATATGCAGCGCTATACCGATGCATTGGAACTGCAGCTAGTGCAACGCTGGCCAGATGGCCGCTTGGTGGTATTTGGCCACCTTGGCGACGGCAACCTGCATATTTCGGTTAGCGTCGGCAGCCACGCGCCTGAAGAGCGCCATGCAGTAGAAGCGCTGGTTTATGAGCCTCTTAAAGCGCTGGGGGGCTCCGTTTCAGCAGAGCATGGTATTGGCTTGGAAAAGCGCCCCTGGCTAAGCACCTGCCGCTCTCAGGCGGAAATCGAATTAATGCACACACTCAAGCAGGCGTTTGACCCGCACCAGCTGCTTAATCGCAGTAAAATTTTGAGCTAACAATATTCACTATTCTTTTATTTAGGATACCGATATGCCCTCCTACCCCCATCATCTTACTGGTGACGGTCCCCTTAATCCGTTTCCTGGGATTAAAGTTTTGGAGCGCCGCATTGGCCGCGAGATCCCCCACCGACTGGGCTCTAACGAAGGGCTGGACATGCCCCATCGTGCGCTACGTGAACATTTTGGCGATGCTGTCGCCGAGCATGTTTATTGCTATGGCGATGCGGAAGCTCTCGGCGTGCGTCAGCGACTAAGCGCCCAGCAGGGTATACCGCTTGATCACTTGCTGGTGGATGCCGGTGCCGATAGCCTGATTGCACTAGCGCTACGCACCACCTGCACACCGGGCGACACCGTGGTTAGCACGGCGGGCACTTACCCAACCTTTGGCTACTTTGCGCAAGGCCAGGGCTGCCGCTTAGTAGAGCCTGGCTACATTGAAGCCCCAGGCCTACTTGCACCTGACTTAGAGGCATTAGCGGCGGCCGCACACCAGGAAAGTGCCCAGCTGGTCTATTTGGCCAACCCGGATAACCCTAGCGGCCACCTGCATAGCGACAGTGCCATTCTCAAGCTGCGCGACGCACTGCCGGACACCTGCTGGCTGTTGCTGGATGAGGCGTATGGCGATTTTCGTGATGACGCCAACAATGACTTCGCTGCCAAGACACTTCCGGGGGTCATTCGCCTGCGTACCCTATCAAAAGCCCACGGTTTAGCAGGCTTACGCATTGGCTATGCGATTGCTGACCCTGATGTGCTCGCACTGATGATGAAGGTGCGTATTCACTACGCGGTATCCACCTTTACCCAGGCAGCCGCAGAAGTCGTGCTCGATCACCCAGCTGAAATACACCAACATATTGCGGAAGTAAAAGCACGGCGGGAACAGTTAGCGGCTCATTTCCAAGCACTGGGTGCCGACGTACTGCCTAGCGCTACCAACTTTATCGGCATTCGCTTACCCACTGCCGAACTGGCCGAGCAGGTAAACCGCGAGCTACTGGAAGCAGGCCGTTTAATCGCCCGCCCTGCTCACCCAGCACTTGGTCATGTCTTACGCATTACCGCCGTCGCGGATGCTCTGGAACCAGGGCAGCTAGCGATTCTTGAGCAGGCCATAAAAGAGAATGCCTGACTCAGTTAGAAAATCTGCCAGTGGTGTTGGTGTGCGGGGGCAGATTGAAACGAGGGTCTTTCGCCATGGATGGCGAAAGTAGCGCCCATGGATGGGTTTACAGCGCCCTTGTGGCAAACTGCCCCCGCTAATTAAATGCAAAACGCTCGCTAATAGCGGGCAATGAGCCTAAGCGGGCGTTAACCAGTGCTTGAATGCGGCCAGCTCGCCGCGTACTGCTTGGCGATACAGGCGCTGCAAGCGCGCGGTCACACTGTCGTCCGGTATCGGTGCGTCGACTGCCGGCGCACCCGCCCTTACCCCGATGCGGCGGCCATCCAGTTCACGCAGAGGAAGAATTTCCGCAGCGGTACCGGTTAAAAATGCCTCATCGGCGGTATACAGCTCATCGCGGGTGATGCGTCGCTCGCGCACTTCGATACCCAGCGCCTCTCTGGCTAACTGAATCACGCTGTCGCGGGTGATGCCCTGCAAGCAGGACGTCACTTCAGGCGTGTGCAGCACGCCATCGCGCAATAAGAACACATTCGCGGCGGATGCTTCGGCCACATAGCCTTCCGGATCGAGCATGATGGTTTCATCAAACCCTGCTTTCACAGCGGTATTCAGCGCCAGCATCGAATTCACATAATGACCGCTGGTCTTGGCACGACACAGGCTGATATTGACGTGGTGACGCGCCCAAGAAGAGGTCAGCGCACGTAACCCGCAGCGGGTTGCCTGCGGCGACAGATACGGCCCAAGATCCCAGGCAGCAATCATCACATGGGTACTTAACCCTTTAGCCCGCAGGCCAAGGCCTTCCGCCCCAAGAAACACCGTTGGCTTAAGATAAGCGTTAGTCAGCTGGTTTTTACGCAGGCACTCCTGCTGAGCCTCGATAAGCGCCTCTTCGCTAAAAGCGAGCGGAATATCTAAGGAGTGGGCGCTCTCTGCTAAGCGGCGGGTATGCTCAGCTACCCGAAACAGTGCCGTTCCCTGCTCCCCTTCATAAGCGCGCACACCCTCAAAGCAGCCCATTCCGTAGTGCAGCGTATGGGTAAACACATGAACCTTAGCCTCTCGCCAAGCCAGCCATTCACCATCCTGCCAAATCCAACCATCGCGATCATAAAGCGGTGTCATTGCGTGCATTGCTCCCACTGTTGGCGCCAGCCGTCGATAAGCGCCTGCTGGTGCGGTTGTAAGGCCTGATACCCCCAGGCAGCAATTTCATCGTTTTGCGGGTCGGGGACACGAATACTGCTACCAGCCAAGGTTTGAATAACGCCATGCCCACATAGCGGTACATAGCCTTCTGAGTAGCCGCCTTCATGGACGAAGACTAGCTTCCCCTGACAGCAACGGGCGGCAAGCGCTTTTAGTTGTGCGGTCATTTCGGCAAACGCCGCACTGTTGAGCAGCATCTTGCCTAGCGGGTCTTTGGCACAAGCATCATAGCCACAGGCCACCACGATTAAGTCTGGGTTAAACGCTTCCAGGGCTGGTAACACCAGCGACTCCATCGCATAGCGATAAGCGCCCAAACCACAGCCCGGCGGCAGCGGAAGGTTGAGATTTGCCCCACGACCCTCGCCGTCTCCCTGCTCTTCAAAACTGCCGGTATCAAGCGGATAGTTCGCGGCTTGGTGAACGGAAACGGTCAACACCTCAGGCTCAGCGTAAAACGCCGACTGCTGGCTGTTACCGTGGTGCACGTCCCAATCAAGAATCGCTACCCGCTTTACCTGCCCCAAGGCCCGGGCGCGCATCACAGCAACAGGCACATTGCCCAGCAAACAGAAACCACGCCCCTGACCCGCCTCGGCGTGATGTCCCGGCGGGCGGCAAAGCGCATAAGCGTTATTGACATGCCCAAGCGCCACGTCCTCTACCGCTGCCACAGCAAGCCCCGCTGAGTGCCGTGCAGCGGCCCAGCTGCCAGGCGTAAAGGGTGCGCAGTCACCGCCGTTGCCACCGCCATTCGCATCGGCTTCCGCCAGCATTTTCAGGTAACGCGGGGTGTGAAAGCGCAGCAGGTCTTCCTGTGCAACAGCGGTTGGCTTAACCACCTTCAGTTCATCTATCAGGCCGCTGACTTCCAGCAAGTTCTTCAGCCGACGCTTGCTTTCGGGACTTTCCGACGCAGGCTGCGGCTGCAAAAACTCACCGGGTGCGGAAAAAACGCCAATCGCACCCTGGTCGTGCCAAAAACAACGTTCGTGCCAGTAAAACCCTGTGTGACTCATTTAGCTTCTCTCAACTTCTCTGATAACCGCGCATAAAAGCGGTTAGATTAGCGCTGAGATGTTCGGTCGGATAGCCGCCCTCCTGAATGACCACGGTGGGCTGTGATAAACCGCTCAACAGCTCACCCAGAGCCACAAAGGCTTCCGTTTCGACGTTAAACCCCGCCAGTGGATCATCCTTATGGGCATCCAACCCCAAGGACACCACCACCGCGTCAGGCTGGTAACGGTTGAGCTGCTCAATCAGCGTGGCCACGGCGTCCAGATAGGTCTCGCCATCACTGCCCAATGGCAAAGGTAGATTAACGTTGGTACCTTTGCCCTCTTCGCTACCCGCTTCATCCACGCCTCCCCAGAAGAAAGGGTAAAAGTCACTGGGGTCAACGTGTACAGAGCCGGTCCAGACATCCCCGCGCGAATAGAAAATATCCTGAGTGCCATTGCCGTGGTGTAAGTCCACATCAATGATCGCTACTTTAGCGAACTTTTCACGCAGCACGCTGGCAGCTAAGGCAGCGTTATTCAGCAAGCAGAAACCGCCCGCGTTGTCCGGCCCTGCATGATGTCCCGGTGGCCGGCACAAAGCATAAGCGCGAGAGGGTGAGTCAAGCGATGCTCCACGCATCACTTCCT
>SKHS01000048.1 GCA_007116835.1 Halomonas sp. | reverse complement strand
TAGCGGGATCGAACCGCTGACCTCAACACTGCCAGTGTTGCGCTCTCCCAGCTGAGCTAAGGCCCCACATGTCTCGAAGACGGAGCGTATAGTACTGATTACGCCCGCCTTCGTCAAGCCTATTCGATACCAGCGGTGCAAAAACATAGCAGTAACATGCAGATCGCACCTTCTTTATTTCTTATGCTCTCACTATCCCTGTCGTTACCATCCACATATCGCGTTACCGTCTACAGCTCACGAAACTCTTTTTCGAAGCGCTTGGCCTGCTTCTTGGAAACGCCACCCAATACCTCAATCGCGCTGCGCAGCCGTGCTCGTGTTACGTCTGACCCCAAGATCGCCATGGCATCCATCACCGAGGTGCTTGATGTACTGCCCGTAATGGCAATAAAGACAGGTGCTAGAAAGGCCTTCATTTTAATGCCGAAATACTCAGCAAGCACTTTAACTTCCGCCAATAACGCCTCTTTATGCCAAGCAGGCACCGCTTCAAAACGCCACACCAAGAACTGCAGCAGCTTGACCAGCTCTTCTTTCTCAAGCTTCACGCTGTCGAAGTCGTCTTCCGTTAGTGCAGGCAGCCCAGAGAAAAAATGCCCCGCCAGCGGTATCACCTGGGAAAGCGTTTCCACACGAGGACGTACCTGAGGCAATATTTGCTTCACATACTCCTCGTTGAATGCCCACTCGCGAAGTGCTCGAAGCAGCGCGTCATCATCTAAATCCTCACGGATATAGACGCCGTTCAACCACGTTAGCTTTTCCAGATCAAACACCGGCCCACCTAGCGAGACTCGCTGAATGTCAAACTCAGCCATCATCTCTGACAGGCTAAATTTCTCACGCTCATCCGGCATCGACCAGCCCATGCGGCCCAAATAATTGGTGACAGCCTGAGGTAAAAAGCCCATCCGACGGTAGTAGTTAATCGACGTCGGGTTTTTCCGCTTGGAAAGCTTAGACTTATCAGGATTGCGCAGTAACGGCATGTGACACAGCTGCGGCATTTCCCAACCGAAGTATTCATACAGCAGCTGGTGCTTCGGCGCTGAGTTAATCCACTCTTCGCCGCGCAACACATGGGTAATGTTCATCAAGTGATCATCAACCACGTTGGCCAAGTGATAGGTAGGCATACCATCCGATTTCAGCAGAATTTGCGCATCTACCTGTGCCCACTCCACCTCAATCGTGCCACGCAGCATGTCACGGATAACACAGACGCCTTCACTTGGTACGTTCATACGCACCACATAAGGCCAGCTTTCTTGCTCACGTCGCGCCTGTTCAGCCTGATCAAGCGCTAAATCAGCCGGTTTTAATGCCAGCTGCATTCCCGCTGCCTTACGCGCTTCACGTAACTCGTCAAGTTCTTCGCTCGTGCGATAACACTTAAAAGCATGCCCTGCATCGATCAACTGCTGGGCATACTGAGCATAAAGGTCACCGCGCTCGCTCTGACGATACGGGCCATGAGGGCCACCTACATCGGGGCCTTCATCCCACTCAAGCCCCAGCCAACGCAACGAATCAAGAATCATTTGTTCAGATTCGGAGGTAGATCGCACCCGATCGGTGTCTTCGATGCGCAGAATAAACTGGCCGCCATGCTGGCGCGCAAAGCAGAGATTAAAGAGCGCGATATAGGCGGTGCCTACGTGCGGATCTCCCGTCGGGGAGGGCGCGATACGAGTACGAACGGTCATCAAGATGTCCTTTTGGCAATAAAGCGTGGCGACATTATACGCACCCTAGGTGCAACCAACAGCACCCAACAGGGAACGAGTTTGACTTAAAAGCGTCTGATCGGTAGCCGTGAAGGCCTTGGATGGGAAGATGCGCGTTAAGGCACAATCGCTTAGTATGGCGTGGTACGTATACGCATTACGTATAAGCTTGCATTCATGCATTGGCGAATGCGGCACATACCTTCACGCACACTCAAAGCGCCACCCACGCGGTGGACGTCTATTTAACAAACTTGTTTGGCTCATCGATAGGAATATGAAATGGAATCGCTAGGCTCACGTATCAAACAACTGCGGCTTCGGGCCAAGCTCAACAAAGCTGCCCTTGCACGTAAAGTTGGCGTGTCAGATGTCACCATTTCTTACTGGGAGTCTGGTGCGATCAAACAAATCGGCCATGAACGCTTAGTTGCGCTCGCCGATGCCCTTGATTGCTCTCTAGCCACCCTTTTGGAAGGCGACAGCGCACCGCCGCTGCTAACCCTGGCACATACTGGCACCCTCCCCTGGGAACAGGTTCAGGCAACCACAATAACGGTACCTCATCACTTGGCGTTAAACATTGATTGGAAAGCGCCTTGTGTCATGGTTACCCCCGATGCAGAAACGGATTTTGCACCGGTATCAGCAGGTGATTTAGTGCTATTAGGACCCACCCATGTGTTTCACAAGGCGGGGCATTACCTAATTCAGCGTGAAGATCGTTTTGTTATTGAGCATTTTTCCAAAGCGCCCAGTGACACAACCATTCATGCCGTACTGCTAGCGCACTGGTCTCCTGCCTAAAGCATCCTTACCTCCCCCAATCCTCAATATCTTCAACCACGTCCACCTGGTCGCGCGTACGTCTTGGTTCACTGCCCACTAAGAAACGTCGCGAGTAGGTGGCCACCTGGCCTAACCCATGGCGCGATTGGCTCACAAGCTCTCCTGCGAGATGTTCCCCTTGGGAGCCAATGCGCGCTTGCACCACATCAGGTTGAACACTCGCTTCGGAAAGCTGCACACGCACAATATATCCACCATCAGGCAAGCCACTGCCTGAGCCAAACGGCCCCGTCGCGAACTGCCCATCCATCACCGTAGTGCGAGACTGCCAGCGTACCCGGCTAATCTCACGCTCTACGGTTACCTGAAGGCGCGCTTCATTGGGTAAATTGGTTTCGCCTTCAACCATCAGGCGACGATCTGGGCGTAGAGCTGCACGCGTTGAAATCGCCACCTCTAAAGGCTCAACCGCCTCTTCGGGCTCTACAGGCTCCGGCGAAGCCGTTTGATTTTCACTGGTTGTTTCAGACTGAACATCAGCTGGCTCCTCATCCTGCCCGCCGCAGCCTGCCAGCAGCAAGGTACTCACTAACACTATACTGATACCGCTTAGTGTCTTATGCATAGAGACTCCTCGACAACGAAATATCAGCTTACCACTGCCTAGCCCTCATCACATTGAATTAGACCGCGAAATCAGCAAAGTGCTGCATGGCCTACAAAAGTTATACAAAAACTAATAGCAAATAGCACGACCAACGAAACACATCCCATCATTTCGTCGCTAATCTGTCTGAAAGATCAGAATAAAACACTGCACCGACCGACTGCCAGAAACACCGCTAACGCTAGCCAGTAACACGAGACCACCTGCCTAGCGTCATACACAAACTCAATGACGGTGGTTTCGGGGACTTGCTTTGTACTCAAACCCGCTTTTTGCGTACAATCGCTCGCCAACGACTCCCCTTGCTGCTAAGCAACTACGCCAGGTTTATACCGCATCGAATGATGCAAGTGATTGATATGACTAAAAAAAGCCCAGCAGATGCTGCCCGTCTATTTTCTGTGGCCCCGATGATGGATTGGACGACCCGCGATTATCGCGCATTTGCACGCACCTTAACCAAGCGGGCGCTTCTGTACACCGAGATGGTGACCACTGGTGCCATTTTGCATGGAACACCACGTGAGCGCTTTTTGGGTTATAGCGATGTTGAGCATCCGATTGCATTGCAGTTGGGTGGCAGCGATGCGGGCGAGCTTGCTGAGTGCGCGGCGATTGCCGAGGCGTGGGGGTACGACGAGGTCAACCTGAATGTCGGCTGCCCCAGCGACCGAGTGCAGAACAATATGATTGGCGCTTGTTTGATGGGCTACCCTGAAAAAGTGGCGGCAGCGGTGAAAGCTATGCAAGCGGCAGTATCGATTCCGGTCACGGTGAAGTGCCGCATCGGGATTGACGATCAGGATGAAGATGCTGACTTGGCGCGATTTATTGAGATCGTGGCGGCGGCAGGTTGCAACGTCTTTACCGTTCACGCGCGCAAGGCGTGGCTGCAGGGTTTGTCGCCTAAGCAAAATCGGGATGTGCCGCCCCTTAACTATCCCCGCGTGCACCGTCTGAAGCAAAGCCATCCAGAGCTGCATATTGGCATTAACGGGGGAATCAACACCCTTGCCGAGTGCAAAGCACAGCTTAAGCACGTAGACAGTGTGATGGTGGGTCGCGAGGCGTATCAGAATCCGTGGCTACTCGCCGGGGTCGATGAGCAGCTGTTTGGTGAAGCAGGACCAGCACGCACGCGCCTGGAAGCGGCTAATGCATTTCGCCCGTATATTCAGCAGCGGTTGGATGAAGGGGCCAAGTTGAATCACATTACCCGCCATTTGCTGGGGTTATTTCAAGGCTGCCCAGGAGGTAGGCGTTTCCGGCGCCACTTATCTGAACATGCTCATAAAGAGGACGCAGGCCTGCGGCTTTTCGATGAAGCGCTTAGCTTAGTGCGCGAACCCGAAACAGAGACCCCGGAAGCACTACAGCCCACGGCCTAGTTCGGCTATGGGCTGCAGTTAGCGACCGTTGAGTTGAGGCGACGCCTCGCGGCGTTGTTGAGCGCGCTAGGCGTCAAACACCGCTATGGATTGCGAACGCCCTGTTCAATGCGCTCGCCGACCTCTTGATCAATAGCGCGCCAGTAGTCAAAGGCACGCGCTAATACAGGCTCGGTGACGCCACCGGATAAGTGTCCTACCACATTTGACACTAAGCGATCACGCTGGACATCATCCATTACTTCACGCACTAACGCATGGGCTTGGCTCCAGTCGTCATCGTCTTGTCTTAGCGTATAGGCCGCACGCACAAACTTTCCGTCTGTCGACCACACCGCATCTTCTGGGTAGCGCTGAGCATCGGCTTTCGACCCGCCTTTGCTATTGGGCGTATACACCGGATCGGTAGCGTGTCGAATACGCATCGCGCCACCTTGGCTATAGCTATGCACGGGGCACTTTGGGGTATTCACGGGGATATGCCTGTAGTTCACACCCAAGCGAGCACGGTGCGCGTCAGCATAAGAGATAGAGCGTGCCAATAGCATTTTGTCCGGTGACAGCCCAGTACCTGGCACCATGTTGTTAGGCTCAAACGCCGCTTGCTCAATTTCGCTATGGAAATCCGTGGGATTACGATCAAGCGTCAGCTTACCGACTTCGATCAATGGGTAGTCCTTATGAGACCACACCTTGGTCAGATCGAAGGGGTTAACGCGATACGTTTTGGCATCCTCAAACGGCATAATCTGCATCTTGAGCGTCCACGTAGGATAGTCGCCCCGCTTTATGGCCTCGAACAAGTCACGACGATGATAATCCGCATCGCTCCCCGCCATTTGATCCGCCTGCTCTTGGGTCATGCATTTAATGCCTTGATCAGTTTTGAAGTGATACTTCACCCAAAACCGTTCGCCTTCAGCATTTACCCACATATAGGTGTGGCTGGAGTAACCGTTCATATGCCGCCATGTGGCTGGCACCCCACGATCGCCCATCAACCATGCCACTTGGTGAGCTGACTCAGGCGCTAGCGTCCAGAAATCCCACTGCATATCGTGGTCGCGCAGGCCATTATCCGCACGGCGTTTTTGCGAGTGGATAAAGTGCTGGAACTTCATCGGGTCGCGGACAAAAAACACAGGGGTATTATTACCCACCATGTCAAAGTTGCCTTCTTCGGTAT
>SKHS01000121.1 GCA_007116835.1 Halomonas sp. | reverse complement strand
TGCTCACCGCTTAGGCATAGGCCAGCTGAAATGGGAGCTTGAAGACCTCTCATTCCGTTATCTGCATGAGGATGAATACAAGGCAATTGCCAAACTGCTTGCTGAAAAGCGCCTAGACCGTGACCGCTATATTCACGATGTCGTTGAAACCTTAAAAAGCCTGATGGAAGCCCAGCATATCCATCGTTATGACGTGGATGGACGAGCGAAGCACATCTACTCTATCTGGCGCAAAATGAAGCGCAAGCGGATCGATTTTTCCCAGGTACACGATGTACGCGCCGTGCGTATTCTGGTGCCGGAAGTGACCGACTGTTACACCGTGCTGGGGATTGTGCACTCCTGCTGGCATCATGTGCCCAATGAGTTCGACGACTATATCGCCAATCCCAAAAAGAATGGGTATCAGTCGCTGCACACGGCGGTGATGGGTCCTGAAAACAAGGTGCTGGAAATCCAGATTCGCACCTTTGCGATGCACGATGAGGCGGAGTTGGGTGTCTGTGCCCACTGGCGCTATAAAGGCCACGATACCAACGCCAAAAGCCGTAGTTATGAAGAAAAAATTGCCTGGTTGCGCCAAGTGCTTGAGTGGCAAGATGAAGTGGGCGGCTTTGGCGACCTACGTGAAGGGCTCTCTAGCGATGTAGCACCAGACCGCATCTATGTTTTCACCCCCGATGGCCACGTGATTGATCTGCCGCGTATTGCCACGCCCATTGATTTCGCCTACCGCGTGCATACTGAAATTGGTCACCGCTGCCGTGGGGCCAAGATTAATGGCCGAATAGTACCGCTTACCTACAAACTAAAAACCGGCCAGCAGGTAGAGATTTTAACGGCCACTAAAGGTGGTCCTAGCCGTGACTGGCTCAACCCCAGTTTGGGCTATGTGCGCACCTCGCGCGCGCGGGCCAAAATCCAGGCGTGGTTTAAGTACCAAGCGCGAGACCAGAACCTTGAAGAAGGGCGCGTGCTGTTTGAGCGTGAAATGCGCCGCTTGGATGTTGAAGGCCTGGATCTTGCCAAACTTGCCGGTGCCGTTAACTACCAAAACGCCGACGATATGTATGCGGCCCTTGGCGCGGGCGACCTGCGCATTGGCCAAGTGCTTCATCAAGCCCAACAGCTGTTCGGTGAAACAGATGACCAAGAGCAGTTGGATAGACTGTTGGCGAAGCCCCGTCGCCAACCCAGTAAAGCGACCCAAAGTGATATCACCGTGCTGGGTGTCGGTAACTTAAAAACCAGCATGGCGAATTGCTGTCGGCCAGTGCCAGGTGAGCCGATTGTTGGCTTTATTACCCAAGGGCGTGGTGTCACTGTGCATCGCCAGGACTGTAGCAATATCCTTCAATTGCGTATGGAAGAGCCCCAGCGCATTATCGAAGTTGAGTGGGGCGAGCGCGCCCAGACCCGTTACCCTGTCACGATTGAAATTCAAGCCTGGGATCGCTCTGGCCTGCTGCGTGACGTGACAGGACTATTAGGTAACGAGAAGGTCAATGTATTAGCGGTGAATACGTTGACGGACACCGACGAGGGGATTGCACGTTTGCGCATCACGCTGGAAGTCGATGGCCTTGAGGCATTAGGTCGCTTGTTCTCCCGTATCCAGCAGCTGCCCAATGTCACGGAAGTGCGCCGCCTGCGCAATGCTGACCCAGAAAAGACTGCCCGTAAAGGAGGTGCCTGATGCGTTATAGCGTAGAGGATCTGCTAACGTTGATGGCAGTACTTCGCGATGCTAAGCAGGGTTGCCCCTGGGACATTAAGCAAGATTGGGACAGCATCGTTCCGCATACCTTAGAAGAGGCTTACGAAGTTGCCGACGCGATTGAGCGACGCGCTTTTGAGGAACTGCCAGGCGAACTTGGCGATCTGCTGTTCCAAGTGGTGTATTACGCCCAGTTTGGTGCCGAGGAGCAGCGCTTCGACTTTCACGATATTGTCGATACGCTGACGGCGAAGATGCTGCGCCGTCATCCACATGTATTTCCCGATGGCACGCTAGCGTCACGACGCCCCCACGGTGTGCGTGCTGAGGACGTGCAAACCCAGCAGGTCAATTCGCGCTGGGAGGCGCTTAAAGCCAACGAGCGTGCCGAGCGTGTACAAGAAGAGAGCACGCCCTCTGTACTTGACGATGTGCCGCGCACGCTGCCGGCGCTCAGCCGCGCCGCTAAACTCTCGAAGCGTGCCGCTAGGGTTGGCTTCGATTGGCCGGATGCCCGCGGTGTGTTGGATAAAATCCGTGAAGAGCTCGATGAGGTTGAAGAAGCCCTTGCCGCGGGTGACCAGCAGCACGCTCAAGAAGAAGTCGGCGACCTGCTGTTTGCAGTGACTAATTTAGCTCGCACCTTGGGTGCTGATCCGGAACAGTGCTTACGTACCACGAATACGAAATTTGAGCGCCGCTTTCGCTACGTAGAACGCGCGCTTGCCGCCGCTGAGCGCCCGCTAACCGACGCCTCGCTTGACGAGATGGAAGCCCACTGGCAAGCCGCTAAAGCACAAGAAAAAACGCTTACTCCTTAACACCTAATGTTTAACAACTGACTTTTAACAACTAATGCGACCCGCAAGGAGGCTATGCCAATGAGTCACGACCTACATGAATCGCTACGTGATAACGTACGCATTCTCGGTGACAGCCTGGGCCGGACGATTGCCGATGATTTAGGCCAGTCATTTGTTGATAAAATTGAAACGATTCGCGCCCATGCCAAGCGGGGACGCCAGGGCGATTCACTGCAGCAGCGTGAACTCATTGAGTATCTACGTCAGCTGCCCGAGCGTGATCTGCTGCCGGTTACTCGCGCGTTTAACCAGTTTTTAAACCTCGCCAACATTGCAGAGCAGCACTATCGGGCGCGCTTTCGCCGGGTAGAAGACTACAAGCCAGGCTCTCAGCCGGTGCTTGGTGAACTGCTCAGCCGCGCACAGAAAGCGGGCAACTCTCCTCGCAAGCTGGTGGAAACCTTGGCGAATATGCGCGTGGAGCTAGTGCTAACCGCGCATCCCACAGAGGTAATTCGCCGCACGTTGATCCAGAAATATGATGCAATCGACGAATGCCTGACCGCGATCGAAAGCTCTGAAGACTACCCAGAGCGAGGCACCCGTGCCCAAGGTCGCTTGGAAGAGTTGATCAGCCAAGCGTGGCATACCGACGAGATTCGCCATGAACGGCCTACCCCCGTGGATGAGGCCAAATGGGGCTTTGCGGTTATCGAAAACTCCTTGTGGCAAGCGGTACCTGATTTTCATCGCGACTTAGATAATTTATTACTCGATACCGCCGGAGAGCGCTTGCCGTTGGATGCTGCGCCGATTCGCTACGCCTCCTGGATGGGCGGTGACCGAGATGGCAACCCCAACGTTACCGCGCGGGTGACCCGAGAAGTGCTCCTGCTTGGTCGTTGGATGGCGGCTGACCTCTATCTGCGCGACCTTGAACAGCTGAAAACCGAGCTTTCCATGTGGAAAGCCAACAGCGCCTTAAGGGCGGAAGTGGGGGAGGTAGCCGAGCCTTACCGCGAGCTGCTTAAGCGTTTACTCACGAAGATGGAAGCCACGCGGGACTGGGCAAAAGCCGAGCTGGATGGGCGTAACTATGACGGCGGGCCGATTATTGAAACCCGTGACCAGCTCTATGCGCCGCTGCTGGCCTGCTACCGCTCGCTGTGCGATGTTGGGCTGGACACCATTGCAAATGGGGCCTTACTGGATACCTTGCGCCGCGTGGCGGTGTTCGGTGTTACGCTGACCAAACTAGACCTTCGTCAGGAGGCCAGTCGTCATGCCCAGGTAATTGAAGAGCTCACCAGTGCGCTGGGCCTGGGCCACTATCAGGAGTGGAACGAAACTCAGCGCCAAGCGTTTCTACTTGCCGAGCTTGAATCACGGCGGCCGCTGATTCCACGCCGTTGGGAGTGCTCGGCAGAATCCCGCGAAGTGCTCGATACCTTCAAAGTGATCGCCCAAGAGCATGCAGAAGCGTTGGGTACCTATATTATCTCCATGGCGGCCGAACCGTCGGACGTATTAACCGTTGCGCTATTAATGAAAGAGGTTGGGGGGCAAGTCACGCTGCCCATTGCACCGCTGTTTGAAACCCTGAACGACCTTGATCACGCGGGTGATGTGGTTGACCAATTACTAGCGCTGCCGGGTTACCGCGCCCTGGCGAAAGACCGTCAAGAGGTGATGATTGGCTACTCGGATTCGGCTAAAGACGCAGGACAGCTGGCCGCCGCCTGGGCACAGTACCGTGCCCAAGAATCGTTAGTTAACGTCTGTGAAAAACATGGCGTGGATTTGACGCTCTTCCATGGCCGGGGTGGCACCGTTGGCCGTGGTGGTGGCCCTGCGCATGCGGCGATTCTCTCCCAGCCGCCAGGCTCAGTGAATGGCAGCCTACGGGTGACCGAGCAAGGTGAGATGATTCGCTTTAAGTTTGGTCAGCCAGATATCGCGCTGCGCTCTATGGAAATATACGCCTGTGCGGTTATGGAAGCGACGTTATTGCCACCGCCCGCACCTGAACCTCAGTGGCGTGAAGAGATGGACCAGCTGGCGAAAGTGGCCCATGCCGCCTATGTTAGCGTAGTGCGTGAAGACCCCGATTTTGTCCCGTACTTCCGCGCGGTTACGCCGGAAGGCGCACTCGGTAGGCTGCCGCTCGGTTCTCGGCCAACCAAGCGTCGCCAGGATGGTGGCGTGGAAACCCTACGAGCAATTCCGTGGATTTTTGCTTGGACGCAGATTCGCTTGATGCTGCCCGCTTGGTTAGGTAGCGGTGAAGCGTTCTCGCGGCGCCTAGAGGAGCCAGGTGGCCGAGAGGTACTGCAAGAAATGCGCAGCCAGTGGCCCTTTTTTGGCACCTATCTCGATATGTTAGAGATGCTGTTGGCCAAAGCGGATGTCGCGATTGCCGCTTACTATGAGCACCGCCTCGTCGACGAGCCTTCACTGAAAGCGCTGGGTAAGAAGCTACGTGAGCGTTTTGAACGGCTTGAAAACGTCGTGCTGGATATCCTTCAGCAAGAAAAACTGCTTGAGAACACACCGCTTATTCGCCAAGCGATTGATGTGCGCAATCCTTACATCGACCCGCTTCATGGTTTGCAAGCGGAGCTTCTACAGCGTAATCGGGACGCCGACGGCGCTATTAGTGCCGATCTCTCTCGTGCGCTCATGGTGACCATGGCAGGTATTGCGGCAGGTTTACGCAATACGGGTTAAGCCCGCTGGTTTGCTCAATCAGCGCTGCTGCCATTTGGCGGCAGCGCTTTTTTAATCGACTACCGTTGGTTGACGCTTTATGTCGTTACGAAACTCTACCCGTATCAATAAATACATCAGCGAAAGTGGTTTATGTTCCCGCCGAGAGGCTGATCGCTATGTTGAGCAAGGCAACGTTTGGATTAATGGGCGTCGGGCAACAACGGGCGACCAAGTGGTGCCGGGTGACCTGGTTAAGGTCAACGGTCAGGAGATTGAGCCTCAGGAAGAAGAGGATTTAGTGCTTATTGCGCTGAACAAGCCGGTGGGGATAGTGAGTACCACGGAGCCTTCAGAAAAAGGCAATATTGTCGACTTTGTTAAGCACGGTACGCGCATTTTTCCTATTGGACGGCTAGATAAAGACTCACAAGGACTTATCTTTCTGACCAATAACGGCGACTTGGTTAATAAAATCCTGCGCGCCAATAATAATCATGAAAAAGAGTATGTGGTAACGGTCAATAAGCCGATTACCGATGAGTT
>SKHS01000075.1 GCA_007116835.1 Halomonas sp. | reverse complement strand
CCCGCTCTGTGGCTGCCCGATCTACGTTCGCCAGCGCCGGATTTTTGGCAATTTGTTCGCGACTGAAGCGCCGCATAAACGGGAACTCTAAGGCCCAGAAGGCAAGGCCGACAATAGGAATCCAAATTAACTGATGTTTCAAAAAAAAACGCGGCATGGGAATGCGGCGATGAAGTGCCATAAACAGAACAAAAATATCTGTCCAGCTGCGGTGGTTTGAGATAACTAACCACCACTGTTGCGGGCTAAGCGACTCCGGAATATCAATGCAAACCTTGGGTCTAATCCAGCGCCGCATCCACCACAGGTTGGCCCCGATCCAGTTTAGCGCAACGCTGCACAAACCTTTCAAGATCCACTGCTTTTGACGCCGCCCTGGGATAACGACTTTTAACAGCGTCAATAAAATAAGTGGGACGCCCCAAAAAAGCGTTGTGAGTGTCAGCAGCAATAGGCTGACAATTCCTTTGGCAGTCGACATACCCGATTTCCTTACACAAATTGCCGAACAATATTGTATCGCTTACGTGTTTTGACGCTAGTGAAATGCTAAACAATCACGTTAATGCTGCCCGGTAGTTGACGTTTTCTATGACGTCGTTAGGTGGGGTTACGTTTTTAAAACAGGCATATTGATGCTTTCTACCAACACGGTGCGCAGTGCTTGGGCGGCCACCGATAGCTCTTGTTGGGTCAAGACGCCAACGCTGCAGGCAATGCTGGGTGCGGTTAAGGGAACACAGCGAGCGCCGAGTTGGTGCATTTGCTGAATGCACATGGAGGGAACGGCGCTGACGCCAAGTCCTTCAGCTACCATTCTACCTACGGTCGAAAGCTGATGGCTCTCAAAGGCCACCGGTAGTTCAATGTGCTGTTTGGCCAGCTCTTGTTCTAGCAGCCTGCGTACCATAGACGGCCGCTGTAAAGTGATAAAGTCATTATTTAATAACGTTGCCCAGGTAAGCGTATCGGCGTGGGCCAGGGCTGATTGAGGTGGGACGACGGCAATAAATTGATCTTCAAAAAGGGGCGTGAAAAGTAAGCTGCCAGCACCTTCTGGTGAAAAAGCAATGCCGATTTCTACCTGTCGTGAACGTACCATGTCAATAACGTCTTCGTTGATGACGTCGTGAACCGTCACATTGATTTTGGGGTGTTGGCGCCGGAACGTGACCAGCGCACCTGGCAGTAAATTGCACGCAAAAGAGGGCATGGCTGCTACGCTTAAACGGCCAAGCTGCAGGGTAAAGCGTTGGCGCAGCCGCTCTTCGGTATTATCCCACTGCGCAAGTAGGTGTTTTGCCAGGGGCAGAAGAGACTCACCTTCAGGCGTGAGTCGGACGCTACGAGTACTACGTATCAGCAGTTTACCACCGAGTGAATCTTCAAGTCCTTTGATGGCCAAGCTGAGCGCTGGCTGGGAAAGGTGAAGGCGTTCACAGGCTTGAGTGAAGCTCAGGGTTTGGGCCACGGCAAGAAACGCACGAAGTTGTTTGACAGTCATGATTGCTCTTTAATAAGTTTTTAATATAAATTGATAAGAAAAACAAACTTAACAAATATATTATCTAGTACAACACTGGTGAAACTGACCCAATCGCACCATGACAACGTGTTTAACGTACCACCGATAATAATGTGAGGCATAACAATGGCAGGATTTGACAAGCGTGTAGCTTCCTATGAGGAAGCGATGGAAGGTATCGAGAGTGGTATGACCGTCATCGCCGGCGGTTTTGGCCTCTGTGGTATTCCGGAAAACTTAATTGCCGAGATCAAGCGCAGAGCAGTCACCGATTTGACGGTTGTTTCGAATAACTGTGGCGTCGATGGCTTCGGCTTGGGCGTGCTGCTTGAAGATCGCCAGATTCGCAAAATTCTCGCTTCTTACGTCGGTGAGAACGCGATGTTTGAACAGCAAATGCTGAATGACGAGATTGAAGTGGTGTTAACCCCTCAAGGAACGCTGGCTGAGAAAATGCGCGCGGGTGGCGCGGGTATTCCTGCGTTTTATACCGCCACAGGTTACGGCACGCCTATTGGTGACGGAAAAGAGGTGCGTGAGTTTAACGGTCGCCATTACATTCTAGAAGAAGCGATTACGGGAGACTTTGCCATTATTAAGGGCTGGAAAGCTGATCGCTATGGCAACGTTATGTACCGTCATACAGCACAAAACTTTAACCCGATGGCAGCCACTGCCGGTAAAATTACCGTTGTAGAAGTTGAGGAGATTGTTGAACCAGGCGAGCTAGAGCCCAGCCAGATCCACACGCCCGGTATTTACGTGGATCGCATCATTCAAGGCTCGTTCGAGAAGCGCATCGAGAAGCGTACGGTACGCAGCTGATCGCTTTTTTGGTTTAGATATTTTTCTCAATAAGAGGTAGACACCATGGCTTTAACTCGTGAGCAAATGGCGCAGCGTGTTGCGCGTGAACTAGAAGATGGTTTTTACGTTAATTTAGGTATTGGGATTCCTACGCTGGTGGCGAACTACGTGCCTGATGGCATTGATGTCATGCTGCAGTCTGAAAATGGCTTGTTGGGTATGGGGCGCTTCCCTACGGAAGAAGAAGTTGATCCGGATATGATCAATGCGGGTAAGCAGACGGTCACTGCTCGGCCGGGCGCGGCGATTTTCTCTTCAGCAGAGTCCTTTGCCATGATTCGCGGCGGCCACGTTGATTTGACTGTGCTAGGTGCCTTTGAAGTGGATCAAGAAGGTAATATTGCTTCGTGGATGGTACCAGGCAAGTTGATTAAAGGCATGGGTGGGGCAATGGATCTGGTTGCGGGTGCTGAAAATATTATCTGCACCATGACCCATGCCTCGAAACATGGCGAGTCCAAGCTATTAGAAAAGTGCACGCTGCCTCTGACAGGTGCGGGCTGCATTAACCGCGTCTTGACTGATCTTGCTTATTTAGAGATCAAAGACGGTGCGTTCATCTTAAAAGAGCGTGCGCCGGGCGTTAGTGTGGAAGAGATTGTTGAAAAAACGGCCGGCAAGCTGATCGTACCCGATCACGTCCCTGAAATGACCTTTGAAGCTGAGTAACCGCGGTAGCTGGCGTGGGCAGTAATGCTCACGCCATTTCGCAGCGAGTGTGTGAAGGGATTAAAAGTTCGGCAATGCGCTCGTGGTCATCAGCGATATACTTTTGCACCAGGGCAAGGCCACCCAGGCAAAGCCGGTGTTCATCACCTTCACTGAAGACCGTTTTTTGTGGCATGGCAGGATAAAAGCGGTGCTCAAGCAGCGTTGATACTGGAAAGACACCGTTTTGTTGGCCTTCGAAGCTGGGTAGGCCACATGCTTCAAGCTGCCTATGGAGCGTCTCCAGAGACTCATTCATAGCTGAGCAATTAAATCCCGCATGGTGCAACCGTGGTCCCATCACGGCTAGCCAGGCAGCGAGCGGATGTTCTTGCTGTAGCAGTGTGTAAAGTGCCCATGATGGCATTGGCCAAGGGCGTCCTCGGCACAGTAAGTTATGTCCTTTGCAGTCAGTAGGATGACTTTGCAAGATAAGCTGGGTTAGCGCTTCACGGGGCGATTTAGGTAGCGTGCCAAGCTGCAACTCCGCTAGCACTAACCAGCTGCCGCCATCGTTAGGGGCGAACAAGTGAATCAACAGGCCTTTGTCGGCCATGGCGTAATGGCCAACTGAACGATAGCCCATATGAGCAAGGTTGACGCTTAAGGCACTGGCAGTAAAAGGCCCGTAGTTTAATGTTACTAAGGTCAAATATTCAGCAGGCGTGTTCATCGGCCATAGTCTGAGCCCACCGATGTCCGGATGCGTGTGGATATAGTCCAGCCAGAGTTGTTGAACGAATTCCTCTCGTTGCATAGAAATGCCCTCGCCACCTAATCGAACGTCATTTGAAACGTGCAGTGTCAGTATAGGCAAGTAAAACGTTGGTCGTTCAACGGGTATAAACGGCGATTTTAACGTCTGTATTATGACGCTAGCAGCTGCTTTTCGCGTACAAACTGGTCAAATTCAGTAAAGCCACCAATGTGCTGCTGATCGACAAACACCTGGGGGACGGTATGAATAGGTTTGCCCGCTGTTTTCGCGATGTCATCTTTGGTGACGCCTTCAGAGGGCATGTCCACATAGCGGTAACCGTCAATTTTTCCGTTACTTTCTAAATGCTCGGCGAGATGTTTCGCGCGCACACAAAAAGGGCATGACATGCGCCCAAAAATAACTACAAACATCGTAAATGCTCCTATAGCCAAGTGATAATAGTCAGGGATTACCGCCCCATTGTGGCGTAACACGTTGAAGTTCTCCAATAGCGCCACGCTACATGGCCTATTAACCCGTATTATGGAGCAGAGTGAACCCGTAAGGAGAGTGCATGCAAACACTCACTGCACAACAGTATGCGAGCCTAACTGAGCTGGCAAAGCAATACCGTGACGTACATATCCGTTCATTGAAGCAAGTTGGCTACTTTAACCCCAGGCTGGCTGTCGATGCGCTCTGTTTTCAGCCGCTTGAGCAGCAGGGGGGAGATACCTTATTAGTCGGTGCGTTGATAACCCCCTGTGCGATGTGGTTAGTGGCTTTGCCTAGCGACTCCTCGCATGAAGAACCGTTAGCCAATACGATGGCGCTTGACCTACCGTCAGGGCGTTACTCGCTTAGCTATGAGCAGCTACTTGACGGCAGCAAACTTTATAAGCGTATTATCTTGGATGATCTAAGTGATCTGGTAAGCATGCAGGAAGCGGCGCAGCTGGCCCAGCGTATGATGATGCGGATAATGGCATCTGATACGGTTCAAGGCATCGAGTAGGCAGAAAGAGAGCCGCCTACCTATACTCACTACCGTCTGTTTAATCCATAGATGTTACTCCACTGAAAGGAACTTTGAATGGCTTCTGAAACAGCATCCACTCCTCGGGTTGTCGTTGTTACAGGTACTAGTAGCGGCATTGGTGCCGCCGTGGTGCAGCATTTTTGTGATATGGGGCATCAAGTACTTGCGGTCGACTTTAACCCTGCTGGTAAAGAAATCGCCGAGGCTGCCGGCGCGGCGTTTTATCAGGGAGATTTAACCGATCCAGACACGTGTCGAGGGGCGATTGCCGATGCGGTTAAACGGTTCGGCGGTGTCGATATTTTGGTGAATAACGCAGGTATTCAGCACGTCGCCTCGATTGAGACGTTTCCTGAAGCGAAGTGGCGGCAAATTATTGACTTGATGCTGACCGCGCCGTTTTTGCTTACGCAGGCAGCATGGCCGCACATGCGTGAAAAAGGCTGGGGCCGAGTGATTAATATTGCCTCTGTTCATGCACAGGTGGCATCGCCAGGCAAAGCGGCCTATATCAGTGCCAAACATGGCATGATTGGATTAACGAAAACCGCAGCGCTGGAAGGTGGAGAGCAGGGCATTACCGCAAATACTATTTGCCCCGCTTACGTGAAAACACCGCTAGTCGATAACCAGATCGCGGATCAAGCCAAGCTTCATGGCATGGATGAGCAAGAAGTGATTGAAAAAATCATGCTGAAAAATGCAGCGGTCAAACGCTTAATCGAGCCTTCAGAGGTCGCCCAATTAGTTGCTTACTTGGCATCTGACGCAGCGGGAGCGGTCACTGGGTCGAGCTGGAACATTGACTTGGGGTGGACTGCTCAGTAAGGCAGGTTTGCTTAAGTGATTTTCGTCCTTTGCGCTGTCTGAGCGCAAAGGGCGTGAAGACTAGCGACGCACCGGGCGCTTTTGCAACTTACGCTGTAAAGTTCGTCGATGCATGCCTAATGCTCTTGCTGTCGCGGAAATATTTCCATCATGCTCTTGTAGTACTTTCTGGATATGT
>SKHS01000122.1 GCA_007116835.1 Halomonas sp. | reverse complement strand
CGTGCTGCATGATGCGGTATCAAGTGGTGCCCAGGAGAGTACTTGAACCTCCACATCCGTAAGGATACTAGCACCTGAAGCTAGCGCGTCTACCAATTCCGCCACCTGGGCGAATACAAACGCTCAATGTCTTGCGAATGGTCTTTAAAACAGTTTTTAAACACCGTACTACTGATTTTCTACCTGCTACTTGCCGCTGCACCATCTGACATTATGAAAAGGGGATAGCATAATGAAATATGGTGCCCAGAAGAGGACTTGAACCTCCACGTCCATACGGACACTAGCACCTGAAGCTAGCGCGTCTACCAATTCCGCCATCTGGGCAAGTGGCGCGTATGATACCGAGGCCACGCTTAAATGCAAGACCCAGTAACTGTTTTTATCACTAAAATCGCATAATTGCGGCGCTAGGTGGTTGGGTGATTGAACAGGCAGCGCTATACTGCGTATATGACTAAACAAAACATGATGTACGTCAGTCGATTGATGGCTGAATCCCTCCGCCCGCGGCACAGTGTGCCTGCGCAAATTAGCTGCCTCCCGCAAACGCAATCAAGGATGTTGATCGCATGAAGTATTGGACATTGAGTGATGATCCGCACGCCGAGCGCGAGGCGCAAAAGTATGATAATCCTGCGCCCAGCCGCGAGTATCTGTTAGCCGCTCTGGAGTCGTACGGCAAGCCGATGACTCATGAAAACATGAGCCGCATGCTCGGCATTGAAGATGAAGATCATCTGGAAGCTATTCGCCGCCGCATGGCTGCCATGGAGCGTGATGGTCAGGTGCTGCGCGACCGTCGCGGAGCCTATGCGCTGATTGACAAGCTTGACCTTATTAAAGGCAAGGTGCTGGGGCACCGAGATGGCTTTGGTTTTCTGCTGCGTGATGATGGCAAAAAGCCGGATCTAGTGCTGCCTCCGCGTCAGATGCGCCGTGTGTTCCACGGTGACTATGTGCTGGCGCGCGTTAGTGGCCGTGATCGTCGTGGCCGAGATGAGGCAACCATTGCCGATGTGATTGCGCGCAATACGCAAACCATTGTGGGTGTGTATCGCAGTAACTCACCAGAATTTGGGGTGCTGATTCCTGAGAACCCGCGCATTACCCAGGAAGTTATCATCCCTCATACCGCCAGCGCTGGTGCAAAAGATGGTCAGGTGATTTCGGCCAAAATCGTTCAGCAACCGGCGACGAGGATTCAGCCGGTTGGCGAGGTGATTGAAGTACTGGGTGAGCGTATGGACCCCGGCATGGAAATTGATATTGCGATACGCAGTTACGATATTCCTGCGGAATTCCCGCCAGAAGTGCTCGATCAAACCAGCGGTATTTCGGCGGAAGTGCTGGAAGAAGATAAGCAGCACCGCGTTGATCTACGCGAGCTTCCACTAGTGACAATCGACGATGAGTCCGCCAAAGACTTCGACGATGCGGTGTGTGCGTGGAAAACAAAATCAGGCAGCTGGAAGCTGCTAGTCGCGATTGCGGATGTATCACATTATGTGCGTCCGGGCACTGCGCTTGATGATGAAGCGCGTACGCGGGGCAACTCCGTGTATTTTCCCGGCCAAGTCGTGCCGATGCTGCCCGAGCTGCTCTCAAATGGCTTGTGTTCGTTAAACCCCCAAGTAGACCGCTTGGTGATGGTTTGCGAGATGAATATCTCCAAAACGGGCGCAATTAGCCGCTACTCGTTCTATGAAGCGGTAATGAACTCCCACGCCCGCCTGACCTATAACAAGGTGGCGGCCATTCTCGATAACGAGAGTGAGGAGGGTGAAGCGCTACGTAATGAGCATAAAGCGCTAGTGAAACCGCTGCAAAATCTGCATGAGCTTTACGGCCTGCTGCGAAGTGCACGGGAGGAGCGCGGTGCGATTGACTTTGATACCACCGAAACGGCGATTATCTTTAATGATGAGCGCAAGATTGAAAAAATCGTGCCACGCACCCGTAACGATGCCCATAAGCTGATCGAAGAGTGCATGCTAGCGG
Organism: Halomonas sp.; assembly: GCA_007116835.1. GTDB lineage: Bacteria > Pseudomonadota > Gammaproteobacteria > Pseudomonadales > Halomonadaceae > Vreelandella. The sequence goes on along the minus strand of SKHS01000122.1, from coordinate 3,855 downwards.
CCAACGTAGCCACGGCGCGCTTCTTGGATAAGCATGACTTACCGGCATTGTACCGGATTCACGAGCGCCCAACGCCAGAGCGCCTTGATAAGCTGCGTCTGTTTTTAAGCGAGCTGGGGCTTTCTGTGGGCGGTGGCGATATGCCGACGCCGCAGGATTACCAGGCGTTACGGGAAGTGATTATTGATCGTCAGGATGCCGATATCATCCAAACCGTGATGCTGCGCTCGATGAATCAGGCGGTTTATTCGCCTCAGAATGAAGGCCATTTTGGTTTGGCGTATCAAGCCTATGCGCACTTTACGTCGCCGATTCGCCGTTATCCCGACTTGCTGGTACACCGTGCTATCCGCTCGGTTATTCGTGGGCCGCGTCAAACTAACACGGTTGTTCGGGTTGAAGGCGCGCCGGTTGATCCGCCGAGCAAATGGTGTCCTTACACTTTCGAGCAAATGCTTGAACTAGGCGAACATTGCTCAATGACCGAGCGGCGAGCCGATGAGGCAACCCGTGACGTTGAAAGCTGGCTCAAGTGTGAGTTTATGTCCGACAAGCTGGGCGAAACCTTCGATGGCACGATTGCCTCGGTGACTCAGTTTGGCCTGTTTGTGCGTCTGGATGATTTCTATGTCGAAGGGTTGGTGCATGTCACCTCGCTGCCTTCCGACTACTACCACTATGAGGCAGAGAAGCATCGTCTCAAAGGCGAGCGAACGGGGACAACGTATCGTCTAGGTGACGGTCTCACGGTGCAGGTCGCTCGAGTAGATATGGATGATCGTAAAATCGACTTTGGCCTTGCCGATGAGAAGCCTCGACCGCGTCGCCAGCCGCGTAAGCGCCGTGGTGGAGAAGGTGGTGGGAAAGACGGAAGCGCTGATAAAGCAGCGGCATCAACTGACAAGCAGCCAGCGCGTCGTGGTCCAAGACGCACGCGCAATGGACCGCGTAAACCATCACCGAATAAGGGGTGAGCATGAAATCGGCGTCGTCTCGACGTAGTCCGCGTCAGGCTATTCGTACCCCTGATGGGTTGGACCAAGTGTATGGTGTTCATGCCTTGGAAAGCTTGCTAGAGCGGGGCGAAACGCCCCGTGAGCTGTGGGTGCAGCAAGGGGCAGGTAGCCGCTTGAAAGAAGTGGTTGCCAGTGCCCAGTCGCGTGGTGCGCGAATTAAAGAACAGCCCCGTGATCTGTTGGACCAGCTCACCCAAGGTGCGGCTCACCAGGGCGTTGTGGCGTTTTGTCCGCCGCTGGTGCCCGAAGGGGAAGAGTCGCTATGGTTAAAGCTGCGTGCTTGGCAGGCTGCTGTTCCTCCGTTGCTACTGGTATTAGATGGGGTAACTGACGTGCATAACTTCGGAGCCTGTCTGCGCAGCGCGGATGCGGCGGGTGCCCATGGAGTGATTGTGGCAAAGGATAAAGCCGCTCCGCTAAATGCGACCGTTCGTAAAGTGGCTTGCGGTGCTGCTGAAGTCGTGCCTGTTTACCAGGTCACGAACCTATCTCGTACGTTGGCCAAGCTGAAAGATGCCGGCGTTTGGATTACTGGCACGGCGGGTGAAGCCGACGCGAGCGTGTTTGAGATCGATATGACTGGCCCCACGGCACTGGTGATGGGGGCGGAGGGGAAAGGCATGCGTCGTCTTACCAGGGAGGCGTGCGATAACCTGGCCAAGCTGCCTATGGCAGGACAGGTATCGAGCTTGAACGTATCGGTGGCGACGGGTATTTGCTTGTTTGAGGCTGTTCGTCAGCGACAGCTTGCAAGTTAGCCACTAGCCCACTAAAATGCCAGCGCCCGTTTATTCTTAAGCGGGCGCTCGTATTGGTTACTAGTAAATACGAAAACACAGTTCTGCTTGATGCTCCAAATGACATCGTTCGCGGTGAACAAAGGGCACTTCAGTTAACTCCTTGCTTCCCTGTCGTCATTGAGACACTTGTTTTAATGCACATCGGAAGCTGTCAAACCGCAAGGAGATTCCATGCGTCATTACGAAATCGTGTTTATGGTCCACCCGGATCAGAGCGAGCAAGTGCCGGCTATGGTCGAGCGCTACACCAGCATCGTTACCGAAAACGGTGGCACTGTGCATCGCTTGGAAGATTGGGGCCGTCGTCACCTGGCTTACCCGATCAACAAGATCCACAAAGCCCACTACGTGCTGATGAACGTTGAATGCACCGGCGAGACTCTTGAGGAAATCGAGAACATCTTCCGTTTCAACGACGCTATCATCCGCAGCTTGGTTGTTCGCTGTAAAGAAGCGATCACTGAAGCCTCTCCGATGATGAAGCCGGCAGAAGAAAAGCGTCCGCGTCGCGAAGATAAACCGCGCGCTGAAGAAGCTGAAGAAACTGCCTAATTCCATCCACTGCACGTTTTAAGGAGCTAGTCCATGGCACGTTTTTTCCGTCGCCGTAAGTTTTGCCGCTTCACTGCTGAAGGCGTCAAGCAGATCGACTATAAAGATCTCGACACGCTGAAGGCTTACATCACCGAAACCGGCAAGATCGTTCCGAGTCGCATCACCGGCACCAAAGCACGCTATCAGCGTCAGCTGGCGACTGCTATCAAGCGTTCGCGCTATCTGGCACTGCTGCCCTACTCCGATAGCCATCAGTAAGCGTTTAACGTGATGCTGGCACTGGCAAGATGGCTCATGCGGGGTACGCCCTATGCCGCTGGCGGGGCCGCGCTTGCAGCGCTAGTACCTTGGCTGTTCTGGTTAGGAGCAGCCATTGCCGCGTTAGTTACTTTACGCAAAGGTTTCGCACCTGCGCTTCCAGTAATTATTGCAGCCGCACTACCTGCAGGTTTTTGGTGGTCCCAGGGTGATGTCATTCCACTTGCCAGCGTACTGCTGGTAACGCTGATGGCGGTTATCCTGCGTGAAAGGATGCGTTGGAGCGAAGCATTGATCGTTGGCACATTAGCGGCCGCGACAATGGTGCAACTCGGCATCTTTAGTCCACCAGGCGGAACGCAGATGATGCTGGAGCAACTACGGGAGAGCTCAGTAGAGATCGACCGCATGCTCACAGAGTTTGCTAACCAGGGCATCGACACGCCAACGCTTGCTGCCATGGTAATTGGTGGTGTGACAGGGTTGGTGGTACTTCTGGCAGCCATTGTATGTTTGGCTCTGGCGCGAAACTGGCAAGCTGGGCTTTATAACCCAGGTGGCTTTCGTGACGAGTTTCATGCACTGCGCTTAACGCCTAAAGAGCTGGCTGTATTGGTAGTGCTTGGGGTGGCCGGAATGGCCCTTGGAGCACATGCTCTGGCGATGCTTGGATGGATTCCCCTGCTGGTAGCTGGTATTGCGTTAGTGCATGGGTTTATTGGAATAAAGGGGATGAACGGGCTGTGGCTGGTAGCATTTTATGTGCTGCTAATCACGACCTGGCCCACGATTCTCATTGTGCTGCTGTTGGGGCTGATTGACACATTTGCGAACGTTCGCGCACGCCTTGCCCGCAGCAACTGACAAGAGGTTTACGAGATGGAAGTCATTCTGCTCGACAAAATTGGTAAGCTGGGCGGCCTGGGTGACAAAGTCACTGTAAAGCCCGGTTATGGTCGTAACTATTTGGTGCCTTACGGCCTAGCTGTACCGGCCACCAAAGAGAATATTGAAGCGTTTAATGCACAGCGCGCTGAGCTTGAAGCTCAAGCCGCTGAGCGTAAAGCAGAAGCCGAAGCCCGTGCAGAGCAGCTTAACGACATCGAACTGTCGTTGGTTTCTAAAGCAGGCGATGAAGGCAAACTGTTTGGCTCTATCGGTCCGCGTGATCTGGCTGACGCTATTTCCTCTGCTGGCATCGATGTTGCCAAGAGCGAAGTACGTAT
>SKHS01000092.1 GCA_007116835.1 Halomonas sp. | reverse complement strand
GGAAGGGGTCGTTTACGATAGTCCTGGCGATGACTATGTGCGCTTTGCTGCCAGCTTCCCATTTGAAGAAACCCCAGATCAACAGGCTGCTATTGAAGCCGTGATAGGCGACATGGTCTCGCCCCAGCCGATGGATCGTGTTGTATGCGGCGATGTAGGCTTTGGCAAAACAGAAGTCGCCATGCGTGCCGCCTTTCTCGCCGTGCAGACCGGCCGTCAGGTTGTGGTACTTGTGCCCACCACCCTACTGGCACGCCAGCATTTTGAAAACTTCCGCGACCGCTTTGCCGATACCGCAGTTAATATTAGTCTTATCTCACGCTTTACCAGCGGCAAAGAGATGACGAAAAACCTGGAAAGCATCAAAAGTGGCCAGACCGACATTGTCATCGGCACCCACAAGCTGCTTTCGAAAAGCGTTGCGCTTCCCAAAATGGGGCTTTTAATCATCGATGAAGAGCACCGATTTGGCGTCGCACAAAAAGAGAAGCTGAAAACACTGCGCGCCGAAATCGATATTCTGACGCTGACTGCGACACCGATTCCCCGCACCCTGAATATGGCCATGAGCGGAATCCGTGATCTTTCGATTATTGCCACCCCTCCGGCGCGGCGCTTATCGGTTAAAACCTTTGTACAACAGCGCGACAGCAGCGTGATTAAAGAAGCGTTGCTGCGTGAGATATTGCGTGGCGGCCAAGTCTATTTTTTGCATAACGAAGTTAAAACCATCGAGAACGCCGCAGAACAAATTCGTGAGCTGGTTCCAGAAGCACGAGTAGCCGTTGCCCATGGCCAGCTCCCCGAGCGCAGCCTTGAGCGAGTGATGTCAGATTTTTATCACCGCAGGTTTAATGTACTGGTGTGCTCAACCATTATTGAAACAGGCATCGATGTACCCAGCGCCAATACGATTTTGATTGAGCGTGCAGATAAATTCGGGCTAGCGCAGCTGCACCAGCTACGCGGCCGCGTTGGGCGCAGCCACCATCAGGCATACGCCTATTTACTCACCCCGCCGCCTAAGAGCATAACTCGCGACGCCGTCAAACGCCTCGAAGCAATCAGCGCCTCAGATGATCTTGGCGCAGGCTTTACGCTGGCAAGTCATGATATGGAAATTCGCGGTGCTGGCGAATTGCTGGGCGATGAGCAGAGCGGCCAAATGGAGACGATCGGCTACACGCTGTATATGGAAATGCTTGACCGAGCAGTGAAGGCTATCCGTGCAGGTAAAACACCTAATATAGATGCACCTTTTAACACAGGCGTTGAAATCAGCCTGAACCTGCCAGCACTCATTCCTGATGACTATATTCATGATGTTCAACAGCGCCTCGTCATGTACAAACGCATTGCTAACACGCAAAGCGATGCTGAGCTCAAAGAACTACAAGTTGAGTTAATTGACCGTTTTGGTTTACTCCCCCAGCCGCTCAAAAACCTCATTCGCCAAACCAAGCTGCGCCATCGCGCCGAACAGCTCGGCGTCGCGCGCATAGAAGCCGGCGAACAGCGCGGGCGTGTGCTGTTCAGTAGCGCCACTCAGGTCGATCCTTTAACCCTAGTAACGCTGATTCAAACGTCGCCGCAACACTATCGGCTAGATGGCTCAGACACCTTACGATTTGAATTTACAATGGAAACTGTCGAACAGCGTTTTGAAATAGTCGAGACACTGCTCACAACCCTTAATCAAAAAGTAGCGGGCGGATGAACCTTGGGGCAAACTTGTCATTAAGCTGCGCCGTATGGCAACCAACGCTTACTTCAACATGTATTAGCAGCGTATACATTGACCAGGAATTATCATGAACACTCGTAAGCTTTTTTCCCTTTGGGGCCCCACCAGCCTGGCTGTCTTGTTATCAGCAAGTCTTACGGGACCAGTATATGCGCAGTCGTCAGCTGAACAGACCGACAGCTCCACGTCGATTTCTGAAGCAGCAAACACCAGCGCCAACGACGTAGCTGAAAAGCGCGAACTGCCTCGCGGCCACTTTCGCTTACCGGAAAGCGGCGACATTATCGGCGAACACTACACGGTAACCGTCGACAACCCGAAAGACACTCTGATTGATATTGCTCGTCGCCATAACATCGGCTACGAAGAAATCCGTATGGCCAACCCTGACGTCAGCTTATGGGTGCCTGGCGAAGGTACGGAAGTTGTTATTCCCACCCGCTATATTTTGCCACCTGCCGCTCGCGAAGGCGTCGTCATCAACCTTTCCGAACTGCGACTTTACTACTACCCCGCCGACAACCCAGGCATTGTCGAAACCTACCCTGTCAGCGTCGGCCGGGAAGAGTTTGCGACGCCGATAGGCATCACACGCACCACTATTAAAGTCAAAGATCCTGCGTGGGCCCCTCCAGCATCTATGCGCCGTGAAGCAGCGGCACGCGGCGAACCAGCGCCCTCTATTGTACCTCCAGGGCCAGACAACCCTCTGGGTCGTCACGCCATTTTATTGGCAATGCCTAGCTACTTGATTCATGGCACCAACCGCCCTGAAGGCGTAGGCATGCGAGTCAGTCGCGGCTGCATCCGTATGTACCCTGAAGATATTGAATCACTTTACGATCGTCTACCAAGCGGCACCCAGGTCAACCTGATGGACGCTCCCTTTAAAGCTGGCTGGGGAGAAGACGGCACGCTATTTGTGCAGTCATACCCTCAGCTTGAGGAGAACGTAGGCGACTTTGAACCATTGCTTCACGCTATCGAGCGCGTCAGCGAGCTTGCTGCAGACCAAGCGGAGGTAGATTATGCGCAGGTCAAGCTAGCGGTAGAAAACCCTAACGGTCGTTTGATAGCACTCTACGGCCCGCAAGCCCCCGCTCCAGCTCCTGAAGAGCCACCTGCTCAGCTGGATGGTTTGTTTGAAGAAATTGAGCTCTCTACCAGCACACTCACCGAGCAAGACGCCTAACCGCTGACACAAAAAAACCCCGCCAAGGCGGGGTTTTTTTACATCTACAGCAACCTTAAACCGGTTGGGGTTTAAGGCCCAGGCAGAATTACTTCTGCATGGAACGCTGGAACATGCGGTTCATTTCTTCACGGTTCTGCTGAGACATCTGCAGAGCAGCTTGCGCATCGCGCTGAGCTTGGTTAGCAGTGTTCATTGCTTGTGAAGCCATGCTGCGTGCTTCTGCGGCATCAGCCTGTGCAGATTCAGCAGTCATGCGAACTTCTTCCAGAGCGCTGGTAGAAGCACAACCAGCCAAGATTGCCAGAGAAGCGGCAGCGGCGGTCATCTTCAGAGTAGTCTTCAAAGTCATAGTGTTCTCCTTGAGTCTTCCTTGGGTACAACGTTAAGGGTATGACAAAGTTAAGGCTAAAGCGTTAGATTAACTTTGTCTACCTGCGATGCAGGTTCTTTACAGCGACCTGCGCCAAGGTTACGCACCGAGGCACAGAAGTCAAACGCTGTTTTATAATAGTCCACAGCGGTTGTCTATAGCCACCTATTCAAAACCTAAAACTTCCTTCAACTTCACAAGCCTAGCGAATCACTACGCGGGTACCAACTCCTACCAACGATGCTACACGCTCGATTTGCTCATTAGTAACGGCCACACATCCTTGGGTCCAGTGGTATTGACCATGAATATCTGGATCACCACGACCGATACCATGTATACCAATTGCACCGCCCAATGCCGTGTTCTGAGGCGGAGAGCCATGACGTCGATAGTAATCGAAGTATGCATCATAATCCGCCTGGGAATAGATACCTTTTTCAAGCGCCATTCGGGCATGCGGTGGCGTAGGATAATCGATACCGATAAAGATATGCCACTGACTTTGATAATTAAAGCGATTAATCCGAAACTCACCTAGCGGCGTGACATTATCGCCACGCACGCGCTGCGTTTTTGCACCACCTCGCCCAAGAGATACCGGTGCAATGCGCTCTACCAGCGCATTGCCACGAAATACACTCAGCGTGGCTTCTTTGTCATCAATCAACACCCAAAGCTCATCGCTATGCCTAGGAGTAACCGCACGAGAAAGCAGTGTTTCAACTAAGTCAGTGGGTTGATGGGAGGTGTAAGCACTAGTAGTTGCTGCGCTAGCCACAGCGGGCCAACCCAGCGCTAAGGCCAAAAAACGGCGACGGTTTACGGGCATCATTATTGCTCTCAATACGGGCCAGCCTAGCTGGCCAACAAAGCATTTATTGCGATTGTTATACCCTATTCATGGCCTAGATGTTAGTGGTTAGCGGCAACAAATAGCGCTCATTAGCACAACAAGTTGGTCATCAAATGAATTTTCAACGGTGGACAACTGCAAGCGCTTGCCAAAAGCTTTCTCACCCCTCTAAGCAGCATCGCTTCCACCCCTTCATTACCACTCCTGACTGGTTTCACGCAGTGAGGCAATGTCTTGCTTAGCAGCGGTCAGGTTACCTAACAACTGCTCAGCAAGCGTCATCTGGCTACCTATGGCAATCATGGCAGGGTTTTGCACGGTACGTCGCGCAGCCCCCTCATCGCTGTGCAGTTTTTCCAGCTGTGCTACCAACCAATATAACCAGCTATCGTGCTGTTGCATCGCATCACGCAGCCGCTGCAACTCCGCCACCGCAGGACCATCATTGGCGAGCAGCCGCTGCCAGTCATGGTCATCTAACCGAGCATGCTCCGTCACCTCTTTGAGCAACGAGTTCAATGCCAGCTCAAAGAGCGCCAGAGCGCTCTCTTCAATTGCCGCTTGACGAGCATACGCATGCTCATCATCGCCGGTTGGCAGTCCCACCAAAAGCTCGGCTTGATAAAGTAATTGGTTAGTACGCGAACGTGGGCTCACTTACGTTTATCCTCCACATGCCATTTACCTGCCTCAAAGGTCGCTTTCCAGCCGGTTGCCTTACCCTCTTCATCGGTCATCACGAACTGCTCTTTATTTTTGCGTGAATAACGAATCTGTGCAGGCCTGCCATCCGGGTCTTCGCTGGGCGCCTTGAGGATAAAGTGGTACTTTTCTGGTAGCTCATCGGCGTGGGCTTGCAGCTCTTTCACCAGCGGCGGACGAGTTTCACGATTTTTAGGAAACTTGCTGGCCGCTAGGAATAAACCGCTGGCACCATCGCGTAACACATAATGATCTTCCACTTTTTGGCAAGCCAGTTCCGGCATTGGTATCGGATCCATCTTGGGTGGTGCCACATCGCCGCTACGCAATAATTTACGCGTGTTCTTGCACTCACTGTTGGTGCAGCCAAAGTACTTACCAAATCGACCCGATTTAAGCTGCATTTCGGAACCGCACTTATCACATTCAATAACGGGGCCGTCATAGCCTTTGATTTTAAACTTACCTGTCTCAACCTCATAACCATCACAATCAGGGCTATTGCCGCAGATATGCAGCTTGCGACCTTCATCGATCAGATAGTTATCCATGGCCGTACCGCACTTCTGACAACGACGCTTGGCACGTAGCGCGTTGGTTTCTGCCTCCTCACCTGCGTCTTCTGCGACAGCTTCTTCACCAGGAATTAGATCAATGGTGGTTTTACAGCGCTCTTTGGGTGGCAGGTTATAACCGCTGCACCCTAAAAAGACCCCGGTAGACGCCGTACGAATCTGCATTTTACGACCACAACTTGGGCAGTCGATATCTGTCGGCACCGGCTGATTAGGGCGCATTCCTTCGTCGCTTTCCGCCTTGCTAAGCTCTTGGCTGAACTCGCTGTAGAAAGCATCCAGCAGGGCTCGCCAGTTGCGCTCCCCTTCAGCAACTTCATCCAGGCTATCTTCCATGCGCGCCGTGAACGAATAATCCATTAAGTCGGGGAAAGACTCTTTCAGCCGCTCGGTAACAATATCACCCAGTTTTTCAGCATAAAAACGGCGACTTTCTAACTTCACAT
>SKHS01000091.1 GCA_007116835.1 Halomonas sp. | reverse complement strand
CCAAGAAGATGACGGTCCGTGGGCAGTCGTGAATTTAAGCATTGCCGGCCATGCGCCTCATGGCTTCCCTGCCCAAACGTGCCTAGATCGCCAAGGTGAGTTCGATGGGCAGGATATTCTGTTTTCCGTGGAATGTTCGGCCTATTTGGCGCGAGATCTTATCGAACGCCTAGAGCAAGAGAATCTGCTCGATAATACTTTGGTTGTGCTGCTGAGTGATCACCTTACTATGCGCGTCTCTGTCTGGGATCAACTGACCACACTTGACCGTGACAACACGCTAATTTTGCTAAGCGATCAATTGCCAAACCAGCGCATTCGCCGAGATGCGACGATGATGGATGTCTTCCCTACCCTGCTAGATGCGATTGGCTTCTCATTGAAAGAAAATCGCGCAGGGCTTGGCGCTTCACTGCTTAGCGACCAACCTACGCTTTCCGAGGTGCACGGTCTTGACGTATTAAACGAGCGCCTAAGGGAAGAAACAGCGCTTCAGCAGCGGCTTTGGGATGGACTCGCTCCTCAGCGTCAATCAAATGATGGGGAGAACGGTGCATCGCAAATAACGGAAACCCCTGCTGATCAGGCCGAAGAGGTTGAAATTATACGCTAACGGCGCTGTCGTTAGCGGTCGCTGTGTATAGATTGATACACCTGCTCTACACTCAGCTCATTCAAGCAATTGGTGTGACCCAGTGGGCACACCCGCTTGAAACAGGGTGAACAGGAAAGTCCTAGATAGTGCACAACCGCATTGTCGGTCAATGGCGGCGTATAGGCTGGCGATGACGAACCGTAGAGAGCGTGGATACGCACCCCTACAGCCGCCGCCACATGCATTAAGCCGGAGTCATTGGTAACTACTTGGTGGCAATCTGCTAATAAATCGACCGCATCGGCTAGCTGCGTTTTACCGCATAAATTGTGCGTATGAGGCAACCCATCCACAATACTCTCACCGGCTGCATGATCTTTAGCCCCACCCAACACACGCACTTCGAACCCGTCCTTAATCAACCGCGCCGCCAACTCATGGAAGTAACTTATTGGCCACTGTTTAGCGGGTCCGTACTCTGCCCCAGGCATCATGCCAATGGCTGGACGTGACGATAGGGCGTGAGTAAGGCGTAGGTTAACTAAATTATCTCGGTCGATGGTCAACCGCGGCAGGGGAATAGCGAAGTCGCCGCGTTCCGCCTCATCCACAGGCAGGCCCAGCGATACAAAACGCTTAACCGTTTGATCCAGCACCTGCTTATCTAGCTTGCGACGCTCTTTTAGCAACCCATAACGATGCTCGCCTAAAAAGCCAACTCGCTCGGGAATACGTGCCATAAAAGGGACTAAAGCAGCTTTCCAGGAACGCGGCAATACAATGGCACGATCAAAGCAGCCCCGCAGGCGAGTAGCCAGCTCACGACGGCTGGCAAGCCCGAATTCACCATGCCCCACCGCAAGCGGTAACACCTCGTCAACCTCAGGCATACGCTCAAGAATAGGCTTTGACCAAGCGGGAGCCACCACGCCTAGGGTTGCGCCTGGGTGCCGCTCTTTCAAGGTTATAAACAGGCTTTGCGCCATCACCATATCGCCAACCCAGGAGGGTCCGACCACCAAAATGCGCTTGGCAGAATTAGCCATTTAGCCACTCCAAGTAGGCGTTCACACCTTGGGCGACGGTTTTAAACTCAATATCGCAGCCAGAAGCACGTAAATTGCTGACATCTGCCCGAGTGTAACTTTGATAGCGCCCTTTTAGTTCTTCAGGGAAAGGGATGTAGTCAATTTGCCCCTGGCCATAAAAGTCGATCACCGCTTCCCCAATGGCTTTGAATGGCTCTGCCCGCCCGGTCCCTAAATTGAAAATACCCGAGGCATGGGGGTTGTCCAAAAACCATAGATTAACGTCGACCACGTCGCCGACATAAACAAAGTCGCGACTCTGCATGCCTGCTTCGTAACCGCCATAAGCGCCAAACAGCTTTAAGGTTTCACCGTTCCGGATTTGCAAATGGTTATGGTAGGCCACACTCGCCATCTTGCCCTTATGCTGTTCACGGGGACCATAGACATTGAAGTAGCGAAAACCGACCACTTGCGTCGTCAACTCATCCCAGCGAGAACGTACATGCTGATCAAACAGCAGTTTAGAGTAGCCGTATACGTTGAGCGGTTTTTCATGCTCAGGCGCTTCTTTAAACACCTCACTGCCGCCGTAGGTCGCCGCTGATGATGCATACAAAAACGGGATACCAAATCTTTCACAATAATTCAGCAGTACCTTAGAGTACTCATAATTGTTCTCCATCATGTAGTGCCCGTCCCACTCTGTCGTGTCGGAACACGCACCTTCGTGGAAAATCGCATCAATGGTTGGTAGCTCTACCGGCTCGCCTCGTAGCGCGGCCTTTACTCGCGCTAGAAAGTCATCTTTGTCTAGATAATCGGCCAACGTGCAGTCAGCCAAATTAATAAACTTGGTACCATCACGTAGATCGTCGACCACCATTACATCATCGCGTCCGCGAGCGTTCAGCGCTTTGACAATATTGGCACCGATAAAACCGGCCCCACCTGTTACCACGATCATCGCGTTCTCCTTACCAAAAGCGGCTCTGTTGGCTAACGTGCCTATAACCCATCTCTCTGTGATTGTATACTTGACGGCTTATGAATTCATGGCCAACGGTGCTTTCCGCGATGAGTGTCTCGACAAACCAATCGACACCTGATGTGTCGACCTTTCAAGGCTTGATCCTTGCTCTGCAACAGTACTGGGCAGAGCAAGGCTGTGTCATTCTCCAACCTCTCGATATGGAAGTCGGCGCGGGCACCTTCCACCCTGCCACCTTCCTACGGGCAATTGGCCCAGAAACCTGGAACGCCGCCTATGTGCAGCCTTCCCGCCGTCCCACAGACGGCCGCTATGGCGAAAACCCCAATCGTTTGCAGCACTACTACCAATTCCAGGTGGTAATGAAGCCGTCGCCCAGCAATCTGCAGGACCTATACCTTGGCTCGCTAAAACGCCTAGGGCTCGACCCGCTTATCCATGACGTGCGTTTTGTGGAAGATAACTGGGAATCCCCCACCTTGGGTGCCTGGGGGCTTGGCTGGGAAGTGTGGCTCAACGGCATGGAAGTCACCCAGTTCACCTATTTCCAGCAGGCAGGCGGCATTGAGTGCTACCCCGTTACTGGCGAGCTCACCTACGGGCTTGAGCGTATCGCCATGTACCTGCAAAACGTCGATAGCGTATATGACCTGGTATGGGCCATCGCGCCTGATGGCAGCAAGGTCAGCTACGGCGACGTCTACCTGCAGAACGAGCGTGAGCAGTCAGCCTATAACTTTGAACACGCGGATGTTGATCAGCTATTCGCCGCCTTTGATCACCAGGAAAAAGAGTGCGGCAAACTCCTAGCCGCTAGCCTTCCGCTACCTGCCTACGAGCAGGTACTCAAAGCGTCTCATACGTTTAACCTGCTGGATGCTCGCCATGCGATTTCAGTGACCGAACGCCAGCGTTTTATTCTGCGCGTTCGCACCATGGCACGCGACGTCGCGACCGCCTATTTTGAGTCTCGTAAAGCAGCAGGATTCCCCATGGCCCCCGAGGCCCTGCGCCGCGAACTACTAGCCGAACAGGGAGACGTATAATGGCTGTTGATACGCTTTTATTAGAACTAGGCGCGGAAGAGCTTCCCCCAACCGCTCTGGATATGCTGTCTGATGCGTTTGCCGCTGGCATTGAAAAAAGCCTGCAAGAAGCCGAGATTCCGTTCCAAAGTGTCATTGCTTACGCGACTCCGCGCCGTTTAGCGGTACAGGTTATTGGGCTTGCAGAGAAACAGCCTGACCGTGAAGTAGAGCGTCGTGGACCTGCCCTGGCAGCCGCGTTCAAAGAGGGAAAACCCACCAAAGCGGCGGAAGGTTTCGCGCGCTCTTGCGGCATCAGCGTAGATGAGCTGATCCACCTGGAAACCGATAAAGGAACTTGGCTTGGCTACCGTGAACAGCAGCAGGGTGAAAGTGTGCAAGCGCTGTTGCCAGAGATGCTGCGCAAAACGCTACAGTCGCTGCCGGTGCCTAAAAACATGCGCTGGGGCTCCTCTCGCGTTGAGTTCTCCCGCCCGGTTCACTGGCTGGTTGCTCTTTACGGCAGCGACGTTATTGCCGCCGAGGCGCTCGGCCTTCAAGCCAGCCGTACCACCTATGGCCACCGCTTCCACGCACCAGATGCCATACAGCTTGAGCACGCTGATGACTATCTAACGGCACTGGAAAATGCCTATGTGTTGGCTGACCGCCAACGTCGCCGGGAGCGTATCCGAGAGCAGGTGTTGGCCGAAGCCGAGGTACAAGACGCTAACGCCGTGATTGATGAGGATCTGCTAGTTGAAGTCAGCGGTTTAGTCGAATGGCCGGTCGCGTTGACCGGTAGCTTCGATGAGCGTTTTCTGGAAGTGCCTGCCGAATGCTTGATATCTTCCATGAAGGCCAACCAAAAGTACTTCCACCTGCTGGATGACCAAGGCAAGCTAAAACCGCTGTTTATCACTATTTCAAACATCGAAAGCCAAGATCCTGATCAGGTCATTTCCGGTAACGAAAAAGTTATTCGGCCACGCTTAGCGGATGCTGCCTTCTTCTATGACACGGACCGCAAGCGCACCCTGGCTTCGCGCATTCCCCAGCTGGAAAGCGTGGTATTCCAGCAACAGTTAGGCACCCTAGCTGATAAAGCCCGCCGCAGCACGGCGATAGCAACGTATATTGCTGAGCAAATTCATGCCGATGTGAACCACGCCCAACGCGCAGTGGCACTGGCCAAGTGCGACTTGGTCACCGAAATGGTGCTCGAATTCCCAGAGCTCCAGGGCATTATGGGCCGCTATTATGCCGAGCAAGATGGCGAGCCTGCTGACGTTGCCCAAGCGTTGGAAGAGCAATACCTACCCCGTTTTGCCAGCGACGCCATTCCGCAGAGTCTCACTGGCCAAGCGCTGGCGTTGGCTGACCGGCTCGATACGCTTGTCGGTATTTTCGGCATTGGCCAGCGTCCAACCGGTGCAAAAGACCCCTTCGCTCTTCGCCGTGCCTCCATTGGTGTGCTGAACATCTTGGTAAAAGGTGAGCTGAATCTAGACCTTCGCGAGCTACTCAGCGTGGCCGCAGAGCAGCATCAAGGGCTGCCCAAAGCAGAAGGTTTGGTGGAAGACGTACTGACTTATATGTTGGACCGCTTCCGCGCCTGGGGCCAAGAAGAAGGGATTAGCGCAGAAATGTACTTAGCAGTTCGCGCTCGCCCGGTCACTAAGCCGCTGGATTTTGCTCGCCGCTTACGTGCCGTTAAAGCCTTTGCTCAACGTGAAGAAGCCGCTGCGCTAGCCGCTGCCAACAAGCGTGTTTCGAATATCCTGAGCAAGCAAGAACATAACGGCAGTACCCAGGTTGATCAGAGCCTGCTTCAGGAAGATGCTGAGAAGACGCTATTCAATGCAGTAACAGCCAGTCAGCAACAGGTGGCTCCGTTATTTGCAGCGGGCGACTACCAGCAGGCGCTGGATGCGCTGGCAACGCTCCGCGAACCTGTCGATGCTTTCTTCGACCAAGTCATGGTGATGGCTGACGACAACGCTGTTCGCCATAATCGCTTAGCGCTACTTGCCAGCCTGCAGGCGCTGTTCCTTGAAATCGCGGATATCTCCCAGCTTCCGCAATGATGTCGTTCTGACACCTAGCATGCTGTAAAGCCCGGCCTAAAGGTGAACTGCACCCCAAAAGTTGGACACTCATCCAGCGATTGGGGTGTTTTTCATGGCGAAGTATAAGGAAGCATTCAAGCTATTAGTCGTACAGCGCTACACAGAAGGACAAGAGGGTTAT
>SKHS01000129.1 GCA_007116835.1 Halomonas sp. | reverse complement strand
TTACATGACCACTCAAACGCTCGAGTCCCGCATTCGTGACAAAATTCGCAAAAGTCGGCGAATGGTATTTCTACGTGATGATTTCGCTGCACTGGGTGGTTATGACCAAGTTGGCCGTGTGCTTCGGCAATTAGAGGCGCAGGGAAGATTAATACGTATTGGTAAAGGGCTATACGCTAAAGCGCGCCCAAACCGTATCACGGGTAAACCAATGATTGCGGCGCCTGGTGGCTTTGATCAAGCCGCCAAAGAGGCATTAAACCGCCTAGGAGTGCAGTGGGAGGCAGCCAGTGCAGAAAAAGCTTATCAGGCGGGGCGCACACAAATTCCAGCGCGAGTGGTGGTCAGAGTCAAGGGCCCGTTTCATCGCCAGATTGCCTACGGTAAGTATCGCTTAGGTATCGAGCAAGTTTCTGTATGAACATTGATTCTGGAATGTTTCCCGATGTGGCGGATGCGCTGGGTATCGATAGCCCCGCTATTGTCGAAAAAGATGTTTATGCCGTCCAGTTATTGAGTCTGCTTTCAACGCTGCATTCGGAGACGTTTGAGCTGGTATTCGCAGGGGGTACCAGCCTAGCAAAAGCACACCACAAGCTTTTCCGTATGTCCGAGGATATCGATATCAAGCTTGTTGCTCGCGATGGGGTAGCAACGGGCATGTCTCGCACGGCGCTTAAGGCAGCAAGAAAGGCGATCCTATCTGAAATAGAAGCAACCATCAGCCGTTCCCAGATCCTAGAACTTGATCCCGATGATGGGGTCGTCAAGCGTAACGAGTACCGGTATGCAGAGTTTACCGTTCGCTATCCCCGAACCCAGGGCAGCATTTCTGCGCTTCGGCCTGACTTGAAGCTAGACGTCACAGCATCAGAACTTTATGAGCCCGCCGTGGTTTGTTCTGTCAGCTCCTTGTATGCCGATGTTCTTCATTTACCCCCAGAGGTAGCTTCCTTTCCAGTGGTTAGCCTGCCTGCCACGATCAGCGAGAAGCTGGTGGCATTGCTACGTCGCACAGCCCACGTGAATCGTGATCCTTCCCGAAAAGACGACGAAACGCTGGTGAGGCACGTCTACGATCTTCACATGGCGACATCCGGCAAGCATGACATGGCCGCATTACGCACGCTGGTACATGAAGTAATAAAGAGGGACGTGGCTCAGTTCGGCAACCAGCATGCACAATTTGTCACTAGCCCAGCAGATGAACTGTTGTATGGCCTGGGATGCTTACAGACCAACCCCATCCATCAGGATCGCTACGAGCGCTTTATCGGCCCGCTGGTTTATCACGATGAGCCCGCGTCCTGGAATGAAGCCTTACAGACAGTAAACGAATTAGCCCAACAGCTGCTGACGGAAGGTAGGGCTGAGCGCTAAAGCCTGCTTTTCCAATGCTGCGCGTAGTGCGCTTATTAGGTTACACCCTGATGTACTGTCTAAGCCGCTTTGTGCGGCGTGCTATGTCGTCCCCGCCGCCTTGCTGCAGCGGTAGCAATTTGGTTGTCAACTGGTCGCCGCCTGGTTGTCATTTGGCTGCTCACAGGGTGAAAACCATGTGGGTAATGTAAACCATGAAAAACTTAACTTATTGAAAAACCTTTGTTTCCGCATTGCAGGCGCGATCCCAAAGTTTGTTTGGTTGCACTCATAATCCCTTGGTCGTAGGTTCAAGTCCTACTGGGCCCACCATTAAAATCGAAGACTTATCCTCCTAAGTTCCTTCCTTCGCTGTGCTTTTTTGCCAGTGTCTACAAACTGTCTGCGGTCTAAAATTTTGGCCCGTACGTGATGGCATGGTAGCCCAAGAAGTGTGTTATGCGTCCTTTCGCATCTGCCCAAAAAGGTACATCGGTACATACATTCCACACCGTCACCGAGCTACTCTTGGAGCGTTCAGACCCCACTATTCATTTGTCTTGGTGCTTACTGTGCTGATGCATGCAAAGGTGTAGCCCCAGACAGAGCCCCATTGGTAGCAGCAGCGAGTTGCCAATTACAGAGAACGAGCTTGAGGTCAGGGAAATGACGCCGATCATCGGGTGCAACAGGCCAATAGCAGCGATGGGTATGGCCGCCACGTTATAGGCGCTGGCCCACATCAGATTCTGAACGATCTTGCCGTAGGTGGCGTGGGAGAGGTGCATGGCGTCTACCACGGCGGTCAGTGCGTCACGTACCAGCACCACGTCCGCGGCCTCAATAGCTACGTCAGCTTCAGCCCCGATGGCAATGCCGACGTTGGTCTGGGTGAGAGCGGGGGCGTCATTGATGCCATCGCCAACCATGGCTACGTGGTTACCGTGTTTTTCCTGCAGCCGACGGTTGCCAATTAGCACAGTGTCATTGCCTACCTTGGCTGATACGCCACGTGCACCTGTTGAACAAAACTCGCTGATGTCCTGGATTTCGATGTCACGCTCTTGAGCACCGTCGACAATGACTCGGGCGATGTTAAGGTATCGAAGTGCTAGGTATAAAAGAGCCTGTGTCTTGAGTGTTGGGGCTATGTGCGGCACTTAGGTTGCTTGTGTCTACTTCGCCATGAAATACTCTTCATGTCTTCGACCCTATAGTGATAACGTCTTCCCCATGACTTGTTCCGCTTTTAAATGGCTGCTTTGCGTGCTGCTAGGCTTTGCCTTAGCGCAGCCGATGACGGTCATGGCGAGTGATCATCATGAAGATATGCCTTGCCTGTTCACTGACATCGATCTAGCCAGTGGAGCGGTCGAGGCTGTCGGGTCTGTCGGCATTGGCGACCACGATACCTCTCATATGGCAGA
Organism: Halomonas sp.; assembly: GCA_007116835.1. Classification (GTDB taxonomy): domain Bacteria; phylum Pseudomonadota; class Gammaproteobacteria; order Pseudomonadales; family Halomonadaceae; genus Vreelandella. The sequence goes on along the minus strand of SKHS01000129.1, from coordinate 17,137 downwards.
GTGCTGTATGCCTTGTGCTCAATGTGCGGCAAATTTGGCCATGCTCATCGAAGACGTAACCTCCGCTATGTCTACCGTGCCTGGTTACCTAGTTAACTGGTTGCCGGCCCATCGCGCTCCCCTCGAACGTCCTCCTCGCGTTTAAACCTTCTTCATTGCTGAACGTTCCGCTCGTTTTTAGCGGGTCATGATGATGGTTTCAATCACGAGGAATACTTATGAAACGCCGCGAATTCCTTCGCTACACCACCCTGGGTGGCCTTGCCCTTTCGGGATCTGGCCTATTGGTTCACGCGTTGGCCGGACGACATAGCCAGACGTTACCAGCAGCTCTGCTAGATAACGCCAGTATCCCCGCCGGGCAGCCCCTTCAGCCACTGCCTCGGATTGTAAATTTGAGTGATCAGGTGGGGCGCTTTCACAGTGTGTTAACCCCAGCTGCCCATGCGGTGCCCGTGAGCGATGGGCTCGAGGCAACGTTGTGGCTCTACAATGGAAAAGTGGCACCGCTGATTGAAGTGCGCGAGGGCGATGAGCTGGACATTACCCTGATGAATGAGCTTGATCAGGACACCACGCTGCATTGGCATGGGGTGCCAGTCCCTCAGGCCCAAGATGGGGCTCCTTGGGACGCTGTCGCATCAGGTGAGTCACGACATTATCGTTATATCCTTCATCGGGGGAGTGCGGGGTTACACTGGTTCCATCCCCACCCGCATGAAGGCACTGCTCGACAGGTAGCTCATGGCTTAGCGGGTGCATTGTTGGTCAGGCCTCGGCTAGACGTGCTGCCGGTAGAGGTGGAGGAGCATCTGTTAGTGGTCAGCGACCTGCGCCTTACCACAGAAGGCGAGGTTGCATCGCATACCGCTGAGGACTGGATGAATGGTCGCGAGGGCGAGTTGCTGCTGGTCAATGGTCAGCGTGCGCCGCGCCTCGATGTTGCACCGGGCACCACCTTACGCCTGCGGCTGATCAATGCCTGTGCGGGCCGCTACTTGCGGCTACGCCTGGAAGATCACGAACTCACTCTGATCGGTACCGATGGTGGGCTGATAGAGCGACCACAACCGCTCAAAGAGTTGCTGATTACCCCGGGTGAACGCGCCGACCTGTTGGTGCGGGTGAGCGAGAAACCTGAAAGGAGTTTTGAGCTGGCGAGTCATCCCTATACACGTGGCTGGATGGGGGCTAAGCCGACACATCTGGACGAGATTGCTCCGCTATTATCGATTCATACCCTTAACGCTGGCGTGTCCCCTGCCGTTAAGTTACCTAACCCCTTGTCTCATATCGAACCTTTGGGCGAACCCGCAGTGAGACGTCAGGTGGAGCTGGCCGAGGTAATGCCAGATCATAGCGATCACAGTGCGGTGAATGACACCCCACATGCTGGCCACGGAGGCAATGACAGTCATCACGGATCCCATGGGCGTGGGCACGGTGGGAGCCATCCTAGTGACGAGGATAGAGCGGTGCGTCCCAAGGTAGATTTTCTGATCAATGGCCGCGCCTTTGCCATGAACGACGTCCTGTTTGAGGGTCAGGCTGGCGAGGTGGAGGAATGGGACGTCTTCAATAACTCCCATATGGATCACCCCTTCCATGTGCATGGTACCCACTTCCAGGTAATCGCGACACGCGATGCTGACAGTGAATGGCAAGACGCGCCTTGGCTGGCCTGGAAGGACACTGTCAATCTGGCTCCTTACCAGCGCCTTAGGCTGCGCATGGTGTTCATCGAGCCCGGCGATTGGCTGTTCCACTGCCACATTATCGAACACGAAGAGTTAGGCATGATGGCGACGATCCGTATCAGCTGAGCTTGCGGCTATTACTCTCCCTGCTGGGGAAAGGGCCTGGGTCGGTGGGCTGAATGTCGGCGATGAATATCTAAAAGGCCACCCGCGAATCGCCCCGTGACGTGATACCCACCTAATGATTGAGGGGCCCGCGGCCTTGGCGCTGCAGCTGGTGTTTCTCGAAGACTGGCACTGGGCGACCGAGGAAATCCCTGAGCTTCCCTGGACACCAGTGATTCCAAGCAGCCATGGTACACCAGTGCCAATTCTGCCGAGTAGACCCGCAGACCGCTTTGAGACCGCCAGCCTGATGATTCAGCCGTCGATTCACGCCGCTCATGCGCGTATCTGGATATCCAGCCCCTACTTTTCTGCCTATGCCTTTCTCGAGTCGCTGCTCGAGGCCGGGGTTGAGGGCTATCGCTACGAGGGGAGATTCTTACATGGCAACGCCTTTTTAGTTGACGAAATCGGTGCGGCAGTGGGTACCGTTAACCTCGATAACCGCTCCTTCCGGCTCAGCTTCGAAGTCACGGCGATGGTGATGGATCTGTTCGCACCAGTCTTGTGAGTGTGCCTGGTCACGCTATTGCCCCTGACCGTTGATGTTGCAGTCAAGCCTTAGCTTTGGCGTTTCAGGCCATGATAGGTGCCATTATATTCACATGCGAATGCAAGAGCTTTAGATGCTGTCAGAGTGGTTTCCTAAGCGGCGGGGCAATTCTGTTACAAGAAGCGTCGCTCTAAAGCCGGTATCTCAAGCTCCATATCGTCTGAATATTGGTACTCTTTCCCATCGTTGTGTTCTATCAAGCTGGAGGCGTAAGACCGAAGCCATAGCTTGGTGTTTTTAGCGGAAAGCACATAGCCTTTTGAGCGCTCAGAGCCTCGTAAGCGGTCTGGTATCGCCCAGCCGGTTTTTTCTAGATTTGCCACGGTGACGATAAGGTGGGTGAGTAGTGGCTGATCAGGAGCCACTTGCTCATGGAAGTAGGGCCAAAAATCGTTGTCACTTTCTGATGCTCTCCACCCTTGACAGTCATTCACCTCAGAAAGGTTTTTGTACGGGTGTGAGTGGTAGGTTCCTACAAGCTCAATATTTGGCCAGTAATGCTCAAGAAAGTCTCGCTTGTTGCGCAAGGCATCAAAGTTGGGAGCAACCCACTCGTTGTGACGGACTGCCGATGTTTCCACTGTTGTCATCGTCGCGACGACTTTCGCGGGTAGCGTTCCTTTGGCAGGAACCGAGTATCCCCATAACAGCCCAAACGTTTCCAGGCCATCAATCCCTTTCGCGCCACGACTGCTATGGCTGAATTTGTAGGCTTCAATGGCGGTGGTGAACAGCTGGGGGACAATGCTGTCTTCTATGTAAGCGATTTTTTTCATAATTTCTTATTCAAGAGAGTGTTTGTTGTAGGAACGGATGGCAAGCCGCTTTAAATGGCGTTTCGCCAGAACTGGATTGACGTTTCCGATACCACACCATGACGAGTGCCACTATCGATAACGGCGTGCTGCACAGCGTGTGCAAGCTCGGGCTGGTGACACAACGCTAACGACCGAATGATGCGAGTGATGCGCAGGTGATTATGGCCACCGGCTTTTAACCAATGATGCGTCTGAATTGACAAGGTAGGCTGAGCGGAAAGGGTATTACCGTCGCGCTGTAGTCCAAAGAAGGCCAGCATGACATCAAGCGAGCGCTGCTGATGTTGGCGTAGGCGCGCCTCATGTTCAAACGCTGCTTGTATCTTAGGGGTTAATAGCGGCGCAAAGCCATTAAAGCGGCCCGCTTCGGGAATCGGGAACAGCCACTGTATATAGTCGTGGGTGTGCTCTAACCAGAATGAAGACAGCGCCCAGATATCATCGAGCAGGCGTCCCTTATGATCGTGACCCTCCCCACGATAAAACGCGAGTAAGCGCGCATCATTTTCCATTATGCACCTCGTACTAACGTCTCATCGCGCCCATGTAGCGCCATTTCGAGTGCGTGGCGTTCGTTATCGGGGTCTTGGTGAACGTCAATGCGTTCAAGCGCACGAATATAGGCGGTTGGCAGTCCGTGTTCACGCGCACCGGCCAGCACATGATGCTTATACCAGCTATAAGGCCGCATACCGATGGCACTAACTTTGCCAACATAGGCCTGCACTTCAAACTGCCCTTCACCAGCAAGATCAGTCACCGTCAGCCAGGTTTCATCGTAGGCAACGTTGAGCCCCTCATAGCGATCTAGTGTCGATTTATGGTGAGACGCTACGTCCCAAATAACGCCATACACGGCTGACAGCTCTGATGCTGGCACAATATCGCACTTACCTGAGCCGTCTCCACCACGCTGGTGAAAGGCAAGGCGATAGGAGGGCAGCAGGGCAGTGGTTACAAAGCGTGCCGGAATACGTGCGGCTAGGCGCTGGGTAGACATGTTAGAGCCGTATGCAAAGCAGAGCATAGCTATCTCCTTAAAGTGACTTGGCCGTTTTGTGAACGTCCGGGATACCTTTTCTATATTCTGCTGTCTCCAACAAAATCAGCGGAGTTCTCTTTCAGCGCTGAGGCGATCATTCGATCAGGGGCACGTAGAGTCAGCTGAAAAAGCGTCAAACAGCGACAGAGCTTATCGTGAGTATATGACACGGTGATGCTAACCATGGTCGCCATTATAAAAGTTAAAATAGTTTAACGCGCCTCACAAAACTTAGCGACTCTTCAAGCGATGAACGTTTATTGATGGTGATCAGGTGGACAAAGTGGCGCGAAGGCGTTGGAGTACGGGGATTGGGTTGTACGGTGAAATGAGCTGCCTTACAACATCAGCACCTTTGTATAAAGCGCGCAGTCATCGGTATAGCACTTGCAGGCGGCTTCGATTAAACCTGGGCGATCAATAATAATAATTTCACCGCGGTGATAACGGATAAGGCCGCGTGTTTGCAGCGCAATTGCTGCGAGCGTAATGCCAGCTCGACGTACGCCTAGCATCATGGCTAGAAACTCGTGGGTCAGCTGCAGGCTATCCGACTTGGCGCGGTCTTGGGTCATTAAGAGCCAGCGGGCGAGGCGTTCCTCAATTCGGTGAAAATGAATACAGGCCGCTGAGTTAGCCAGTTGGCTGATGACCACGTAGAGGTATCGTTTTAGCCGCTGGTGTAGCACAGGTGCGTTTAGCAGCAGCTGTTGAAAGCTGGCCGCGTTAATACGCAGAGCTAGCCCTTCGCCTTGGACTAATGCAAGCAACGGTGTTTCTGCAATATCGAGCACCAGTGAAATGCCTAGCATGCCCTCACGTCCTGCCATCGCGACTTCCAGTCGACTGTCCATATTCAGAATGACAATCTGTGAAATGAAGCTGTCAATGGGGAAGTAGACATGGGTGATGGTATCGGTGGGCTGGAACAGCACCTCACCAAACGTGAGCTGTACGGTGTCGCAGATAGCCATAAAGGCATCCTGCTCAGCGCTAGGTAGCTCAGCAAGTAGTTGATTGGCAGCGCAAGCGTGCAAAATAGACGTCATGTGCCTCTCCGGTTGAAAGAACCTGGCAAACGGCACAATGAAGGTTGTTATCATTTCGATGTCGGCTGCAGATAGGCCGTCATAGATCAAGGACAGCCTATCTGCATATTAACATTAGATAAATCAAGCGTCGGCACGCTAGCGTACACAAGGCGCAGCTGTTGTTTGTAATACGTTGGTGGCTGCGCCTCATCGTTCACATAACGTTATGGTGGTTAAGCAGTCGGTCATACTCGTCTTTGACGACCGAATAGCACTCACATACACGCTCTTCAAGCCCTTGTCGGTCCAGTACATGAATATGCCCACGGTGATAAGCGATCAGGCCAGCCCTTTGTAGTTTACCGGCCGCCTCGGTGCCCCCCTCACGACGAACGCCCAACATGTTAGCAATTAATTCTTGGGTCATGATCAGTTCATTGCCCTGCAGTCGGTCAAGGCTGAGTAGCAGCCAGCGGCATAGCTGCTGATCAAGATTATGATGGCGATTGCAAACCGCCGTTTGCGCCATCTGCGTTAGCAGGGCTTGGGTATAGCGCAGCAGCAGTCGCTGCATGGGGCCAGCGCGGTAGAATTCGTTTTTGAGCAGTTGGCCCTTTAGGCGTAACGCCTTTCCAGCACTCTGCACAATCGCTCGGCTGGGCGTGGTCTCACCGCCCATAAACAGCGACACACCCACCACCCCTTCATAGCCGACAACGGCACTTTCCGTCGAGGCACCGTTCTCCATCACGCACAGCAGCGAGACGATGGAGTCCAGCGGAAAGTAGACATGGTGCATATGCTGTCCCGATTCGCACAGCGATTGACCCAAGGTAAGTGTTACCTCCTCAAAGTGAGGCATCAGGCGACCCAGTTCATCTTCTGGTAATAAGCCAAGCAATGCATTTTTCTGAAAATCATGCGGTTCAAGCATTGAATACCCCCGATTATTCCTAGCTGTCACGCAATGTTTGATTACAGGCGTTTATGTGAGGCAGGCAATAGGCACATGCCTCTCAAGTATAGAGTGCTAGGAAGTAATCTCTGTACGCTACCGCACATAACGTTGTTTAAGCAGGGCGTGAGATGACGGGTGTCAATATTTTTTCATTCGTGTTCGCCAGCGCACAGTGGGGGGATGATTTAACGTCTACTATCAATATCAGTGGGGCAAGGGAGCTGCCTAAACAGGATGTTGCACTGTGCGCTGCAAGGATGGCAGCGCCAACCTATTACCTACCCAGAACCAGAAACCCAGCAACCAGCTAGGTCTCTGGTTTTTGCTGCCTGTCATTCTGTTAAGCAAACGGAATTTCTATCTATACTAAGCGCATTGCCTGTTTGATTGGATCTTGATAGCTAACCAAGGAGTCGGTGATGCCACCACTACGTTGCCATGTTACCTCTGTATTCACGCTTATGCTTTCCGCTGTGTTCCTTAGTGGGGCAGCCTCTGTTAGCGCCCAGCAGGACAGCACCGTGTTGTTAAGTGCTGAAGAGTCTGACCCTAACCGTTTGGGATGGATGCAGGGCTTTCCGCCTGCCCCAGAGCGGGTGATTGGCCAGCCGGACTCCAACTACTTTAGCTTCCCCAAAATGCGCTGGACGGTGTGCCATTTCCGCGAGCTGTTGCCTACTAAGCAGGTTAGCCGTGGGTTGGGCGCTCCGGTGCCGTTTAGCTATGCATTAGACGATGCAATCAACGAGGTTACTTTTACGCCGATAGACGGTAGCGAGCCTATGACATGGCAGGCATCGCTAAACGAAAACTACACCGATGGTCTGCTGATTCTTCATCAGGGGCAGGTGGTGTATGAGACTTATTCTGGCTGTTTGGATGAGGCGGGCCAGCATGGCGCAATGTCGGTCACTAAATCCATGACCGGTCTGCTAGGTGAAATTCTAGTGGCCGAAGGCGCACTGGATGAGCAGGCGCTAGTAGGCGATATTTTGCCAGAGCTAGCCGACAGTGCTTTTGGTAGCGCCACCGTCAAGCAGTTACTTGAGATGACCACGGGCCTTGCTTACAGCGAAGATTACAGCGACCCTAACGCTGAAATCTGGGCTTACAATGCAGCAGCAAGCCCACTACCCAAGCCAGATGATTACACTGGCCCACGCACGTATTATGAATACTTAGCGACGGTGCAGCCGGAAGGTGAGCATGGTCAGGTATTTGGTTACAAAACAATCAATACCGATGCGCTGGGGTGGGTAATTGCGCGCACCGCGGGGGAGTCCGTGACATCGCTGCTTTCATCACGCATCTGGCAACGTATGGGGGCTGAACAGGATGGCTACTTTACCGTGGATTCTATCGGTACGCCGTTTGCGGGTGGCGGCTTAAGTGCAGGCCTGCGGGACATGGCCAGGATAGGACAACTCGTGCTTAATGAAGGTGTGATGAATGGCGAGCGGCTATTTCCTGCAGCGGCCGTTGAGCGTATTCGTCAAGGGGGTGACAGACAAGCGTTTGCCGCCGCGGGTTACCGTTATTTACCGGGCGGCAGCTACCGGGGTATGTGGTGGTCGCTGCATAACGAACATGGTGCCTTTGCTGCGAGAGGCGTGCATGGGCAAACGATTTACATTGACCCCACCGCTGAGATGGTCATTGTGCGCTTTGCCTCACATCCCGTGGCGGGCAATGCGGCGAACGACCCCACTTCACTGCCCGCTTACCAAGCCGTCGCGGAGTATTTGATGGAGCAATCAGCGACGCCTTAAAGCGTCGCAACGATCTCCACCAAGCCGAACACCGCAACACCTGCCGCCACGGGCCAGCCTAACGAGCGTAGCCGCCACCATACCAGTAGCGTCACGGAAAGCCCGATGGCGGTGGCTAGCCATGAAATGGCATTTGGGTTGACCGGCACAATGGAAACTCCTAGCACGGCGGCAATCATTAATGGCCCAAGAATACCCAGCCACTGGGGCATGGTGTTAATGCCTGTATCGCTACCCAGACGGCGCTGCATCCATAAGAACGGCACCACGCGCATCAGTAGGGTACCAATAGCGCAAACCGCCACGGCTAGCCATAGTTCGAAGCTCATACTGGTCGCCTCTGGGTTTGAAGCTTGACGGTATAGAAGCATAGCGCGCCACAAGCGGCAGCCAGCGGAATAGCCACGTTGCTCCACCCCGCGATGGTTAAGCCTAGCGCGGCCAGAATGGCGCACCCCATGGCGGCTGCCCAGCGTTTATTGGTGAAGCGGGGTGCCACCATCGTTAAGAACAGAGCAGGCAGTGCGAAAGGCATGATCTCCCCGAGTAGTGGCCAGCGGGCGGTAAAGGCCTCACCTGCCGTTGCCCCCACCGTCGTACCCACAATCCATGCGCCCCACGCTAGCAGTGATGCGCCGACAAACCAGCTAAAGCGCTTCACGTCAGGTAACTGTGGAAGCCGGGTCAAGGCCAGGGCAAACACTTGGTCGGTGAGGCCATGCATTAGCCAAGGCCAGTGGCGGCTGCGCGGCAACAGCTCAGCAAGGTTGGGGCCATACACCACATGGCGCACGTTAATTAGTAGCGTCATTGCCACTACCAGCCATAGCGGCGCGCCGGTGGCGATCATGCCTACAAACAGAAACTGTGAAGCGCCTGCATAAATCAGTGCGGATATAGCGGTGGCTTCCAAGGTACTGAAGCCTGCTTGGCTAGCCACTAACCCAAACGACAGTGCCACTGGAATATAGCCGCCCAACAGCGGGATGGCTTCGCGCACGCCTTGCAGCGCGCTACGCCAAGGAGAATGGTTGGCATGAGTCATGGCGCGTCCCCTTGTTCACCGTAAGTAACGGTGAGTAGCAGGGTGGCCTCGTGGTCTTGGGTGCGGTAGCAGTGTGGCTGGTCGGCGGGAAACGTTTTGGTCTCTCCAGGCGTTAGCACGGTGGTGGCACCCTCTGGACCTGCTTCTAGCCAGCCACTGATGAGCGTCAGCGTTTCTAGCGTGCCGAGTGTATGGGCTTCAGCGTGGCGCAGGGTATGGGGGGCGCAGCGCATCCAATAAGCATCTACGTGTGGCGAGCCTTTGCCCTGGTCAATCAGCTGCACCTGCACGCCATCTTCGCCAAGGGGGACGCTAATAGGCGCCACTAGTGTGCCGAACGGTGCATTAAGCTGAACGGCCAATCGCCAGAGAGTGTCCAGGGTGGGGTTGCCATTACCTTGTTCAAGGCGACACAGGTTTGATTTGGCAATGCCCGCGGCGTTGGCGAGAGATGACAGCGACCAGCCCCGTTCCAGCCGAAGCGTTTGAAGGTGTTGACCTAGCGTATTGAGTGAAAGCTTATCCATAACGTGTCGCCTGGCTGTGCTTGGTAAATAACGCTCTCTATGAATAATGTTCTATATAAGGAACGTTAGCCTGTCAACTAAACCGTCGTTCAAGCACGTGCTTGTCTTGAGGAGGTGTCTTGAGGAGGTGTCTTGAGTAGTCGCGGTGAAGAAAAGCACGGTCAGCTAAACGTAAACGGCTTGCCAGCTATAAAAAGTCATATAGGAAGGCAAGCCGTTAGTTTTTCAAACGTAGGGTAAAGAATTAAGCGATGGCAGCTGGAGAAGTAGGAGCGAAAGATGAAACACGGCGTGACGCCTGAGGCGAAGTAGCAATAGAAGCGGCGCTCACGTTTGCCATATCGGCATAGGCTTGTTCGGTAAGGGTGACTACATCTGGGGATGCTCCCCACTTCAGCAACATGTCGTCGATATGACGTTCAGCTGCTTCAAACTGGCCGCAATGGCTTAGCAACTTGGCGATGGTGTAGTCGCACTCTGGGGTATCAAACATTTCTTCTTTGATCTCTTGAATCGCTAATTGGAGACCCGTTCGAGAAATATCTGCCAGTTGGGTGTTGTGCATGCCACGACTCCTTGTGAATGCGTACAATGACGGTTGTACAAATAGAGACACCATATACGCTGTACACTACTTGTATCTATCGAGGCTAATACAGTGTTTTGTGAGAAGCAATTGCAAATGCAAAATATTTAAAAAAGTTAATTCGAGTCAAGACTGGCCTGCCTGACAAGGGCAGCATCGAGCGATATTGCCCGATAACCCTAGCGTTTGGTGCTCAGCGAGCGCTTTAACGTCCAATAACCTCCCCACAATCGTGTGGTCGCCGTTATCATACAAGCGGCTGCAAACAGTCCTGCTAGCCACGGAAAATACTGTGGAAAGAGGCAGAAGAGCACCAACGCGATAATGGTTTCTGTCCCTTCGGTTAAGCCCTCTAAATAGTAAAACGCTTTTTGGGGAAAGTTTGGCCGTTCGACATTGCGTGCTTTCGCCGCAATAGCAAAGGCTAAAAACGAGGTTCCCGTGCCGATAAACGCGAATAGCAGTACCGCTGCCGCTAGTGCATTTTGCGTGGGGTTAGCCAGTGCAAACCCTAGTATTACCGCGGCGTAAAAGACAAAATCCAGGCCGATATCAATAAACCCGCCTGCATCGCTTTGCTGCCCGCTAAATCGGGCAAGGGCGCCATCCAGTCCATCGCCTAGGCGGTTCAATAAAATCGCTATTAGTGCTAAAACGTAATATTCAAAGGCCAGTAGCGGTAGCGCGCTCATGCCAACCAAAAAAGCACCTAGGGTGACTTGGTCAGGAGTAATTTGCCTGTTGTAGAGATGCCTAGCCATACTAGCAAGCGGGCGATGGGTAAGTGGCATAGCGAAACGGTCAAGCACGTTAGTAGCTCCTTGGGAAGCGCCCCACATCTATCGATATAAGGCTGTTATGTCATGTGAGGATGAGCTAATTATTACAACTAAAGTTGTTAGACTTTGGTTGTATTTTTTGTCAATTCGCTGGACTAATCCTTAGCTGCAGTGAATAAAGGGCACCGAAAAAGCCAGCTAGGCTATTTTACATACGCCATCGGGTTTTATTGTGTGAAAAGCCCTTTTGATCACCTGACTGCGAGCGGTACTTTGATAATGCGCAGAACTGCCACGATGACGCTCTGGGGGATGCTTTGGCACTCCCACGACCAAGTCAAAAATCTACTGATGTGCGCGTTGCCAGCTTCTGGCACGGGGCGCTCAGCGTCTAACCCTTCAGGCGAGCAACGAGGTGCGGGCGATAAGCCGCCTAAACCGCCCGCTTATACGAAATCTCAACAGGTTGGCCTGGTGCTGGGGCCAATGCTGTTTGCGTTTGTACTGATGTTTTTCCACCCTGCGGATCTAAGCGTAGAAGGCCGTATGGTGCTTGCTACCACGCTGTGGGTGGCGGTTTGGTGGATTACCGAAGCCATTCCTATTCCGGTAACGTCGCTACTGCCCATTGTGCTGCTACCGATTACCGGTGCGCTTGGGAGCAGTGCGGTAACCGCTGCTTACGGCAATCCTATTATCTTCCTTTTCCTGGGGGGGTTTATGATCGCCCTGGCGATGGAGAAGTGGGATCTGCATAAGCGCATTGCACTGACTATTATTTCGCTGCTAGGCACTAGCATTAACAGCATTGTGTTCGGCTTCATGGCGGCCACCGGCTTTTTGTCGATGTGGGTCTCTAATACGGCGTCGGTCATGATGATGCTGCCTATCGGTACAGCAATTGTGTATCAGGTGACCCAGGAGCTAAATAAAAGTGAGGGTGATCACAGTGAAGAAATTGATAAATTCAGTAAGGCGCTAATTTTTGGCGTTGGTTATGGTGGCACGATCGGCGGTTTGGGTACCCTGATTGGGACACCTCCCAACATCATTCTGGCAGCGATTGTAAATGAGCTGTTTGGGTTTGAAATCACCTTTGCCAGCTGGATGATGTTTGCTTTCCCTGTTGTTGTGGTACTGCTATTTGTTGGCTGGCTGATGCTGACACGCATTATTTACCCAATTAAATTCAGCAACCTTCCCGGAGGCAAAGCACTGATTGCTAAAGAGAAGGAAGCGCTGGGGAAGATCACTTTCGAAGAGAAAGCCGTGTTGGCAGTTTTCCTGATGGCGGCGTTTTTCTGGATTACCCGCTCATTTTTATGGCAAGGCCAGCTCCTGAATATTCCCGGCATTAACGACACGATGATTGCCATTGTGGCGGCGATCGCGCTGTTCTTAATTCCCTCACCTAATAAAGGTGGCTGTCTGCTCGGGTGGGATATCGCCAAAGACGTGCCGTGGGGCATCCTATTGCTGTTTGGCGGTGGCTTAGCGATTGCTGCTGGTTTTAGCTCTTCTGGGTTGGCTGTATGGATCGGTGGCCAAATGAGCGTGCTGGAGGGCGTTAACTTCCTGTTGGTGATCCTGTTAGCGGCAGGCATGGTGTTGTTCTTGACCGAAATTACTTCCAATACAGCAACGGCTACGATGATTCTGCCGGTGCTTGCGTCGCTGGCGCTGGCGCTGGATATTCATCCATTCGTGCTGATGGTGCCGGCGGCAATGGCAGCTAATTGCGCCTTTATGCTGCCGGTGGGCACGCCGCCTAACGCGATCATTTTTGCCACCGGCAAAATAAAAATTATTGAGATGGTACGCAACGGCTTTTGGCTAAATATTTTCGCACTGCTGCTGATCGTCGCGTCGGTTTATTTCTTGTTACCCCTCGTGTGGGGAATTGATTTAACCACCTATCCGGACGCGTTCCGCAACTAACTGCTAGCGACTACTGCTGCTCCAGCCCCGCCATGTGCGGGGCTTTTTGTGCTGGGTGACGGACAGTTTGGAATGCAGATTGCTATGATGGGGAATATTTTTTTGCATTGAGCCTGCCATGCGACTACTTCATACCGCCGATTGGCACCTGGGGCGGCTGTTTCACAACCTCTCGCTGTTGGAAGACCAGCGCCATGTCTTGAACCAGCTGCTGGAGATTGTCGACCGCGATGCGGTGGACGCGGTGCTGATTGCCGGTGATATTTATGACCGTTCGGTGCCGCCAGCCGCCGCTGTCACGCTATTAGATGAGGTGCTTGGCGAGTTGTGTGAAAAGCGCCGTTTGCCGGTGATTATGATCTCTGGCAACCACGACGGTGCTGAGCGCCTTGGCTTCGGCGCGCGCCACCTGCGCCAAGCAGGGTTGCATATTTTGTCTGATCTATCCGCCTGCGACCGCCCTGTGTCGCTGTCGATTAATGGGGCGGAGGTGGATGTGTTCGGTATTCCCTACGCTGATCCAGAGTATGTGCGCAGTCAATTTTCGGTGGATGTTCGTGATTTTGACAGCGCTCACCGTTACTTAGTCGAGCGTATCAACACCCAGCGCAAAGTTGGCCGTCCCACCGTACTGATGAGCCACTGCTTTGTGGATGGCGGCAGTGCCAGCGATTCAGAGCGCCCGTTAACCTTGGGAGGCGCGGAACGTGTTGCCTGGGAGCCGATGCAGTCGTTTGACTATGTTGCTTTAGGCCACCTTCATGGGCCGCAGTATCGCGGCGGTGAGCATATTCGCTACAGCGGCTCGCTACTTAAATACAGCTTCTCAGAGGCTAACCAGCGCAAAGGCGTCACGCTGGTGGATATTGGCCCAGAAGGCGTGAGCCAGATCGAACACCGCCCGCTGACCCCGCGTCGAGAGGTACGCGTGCTGGAAGGCGAGCTGGCTGAGCTGCTAGCACAAGGCAAAACCGATACCCACGCCGATGACTATTTGTTAGTGCGGCTGACCGACCGCCACGCGATACTTGACCCCATGGGCAAGCTACGCGAGGTCTACCCCAACGTGCTGCATTTAGAAAAGCCCGGCATGTTGGCAGCGCGGGGGCGTCAGCAGTTAGATCGCGAACGGCTGCAGTTTAGCGCGCTGGATATGTTTAGCGATTTCTTTACCCAAACCAGCGGGGGCAACATGAGTGATGAGCAGGCCAGCGCCATGCGTGAACTCATCACCACCCTAAGCCGTGAGCAGGAGAGCCAGCCATGACGCCGTTAACGCTCACCATGCAGGCGTTTGGCCCCTTTGCAGGCAGTGAAACGATCGATTTTACTGCGTTGGGCAACAGCCCGCTGTTTCTGATTAATGGCCCTACGGGCGCAGGCAAAAGCTCGATACTAGATGCCATCTGTTTTGCGCTTTACGGTCAAACCACCGGTAATGACCGCGATGCCGGGCAAATGCGCTGCGACCAGGCCGCCGATACTTTGTTGACCGAGGTCAGCTTGGATTTTCGCCTGCGTGATAGTGCTTACCGGGTGCGCCGAGTTCCCCAGCAGGAGCGCCCCAAGGCCACTGGCGAAGGGACTACCACACAAAGTGCTGAAGCCCAGCTGTGGCGGCTGACCCCAGAAGGTGAAGAGGATGAGTGCTTGGTGGCGCGTAAGGTTACCGATGCCAACAGCCAGCTGCACGCCTTAATAGGTCTGGATGCGAATCAATTTCGCCAAGTGATGGTGCTCCCCCAAGGGAAGTTTCGTGAACTGCTGTTAGCGGAGTCGAAAGACCGCGAGAAAATTTTTTCTCAGTTGTTTCAAACCCAGATTTTTCAGCGCATTGAAGAGCGCCTGCGTACCCAAGCGAATCAAATTGAGCGAGCGGTGAATGATCACCGCCAGCATATCAGTGGCATTTTGGCCGGTGGCGAGCTGGAAAGTGAAGCAGCGTTAGCGCAAGAGTTAGCGGCGCTAACCCCGCAAGTAGGGCAGGCGCGCCAGCGTTTTGAAGCCGCTCAGCAGCAGCGTCGCAGCGCTGAACAGACGCTAGGCGAAGCCCAAGCGTTGCAGCGCCAATTTGAAATCCGTGACAGCCTCGCCGCAGATAGAGCGCGCCACCTTGAACAGCAAGCGCAAATAACCGCCTTTCAGAACCGATTGACCCAAAGTGACCACGCCCAAGCGCTGCGGCCTTACAGCACTGCGTTAGTCCAGGCGCAGCAGGCATTCACTGCCACTCAAGAACAGCAGCGGCAAGCCGATGCCGCCCTTGCTGCCCAGCGTACCCGTACTGAACAAGCCCAGCATGCATTTGAGACGGCGCGACAGCGTCAAACCGAACTTCCCGCACTGCGTGAACGCCATCGTCAGTTGGGCGAGTTTATCCACAAAGGCCAGCAGTTAAGCGAGCTTGAAGCGCGCTTGCAAACGGCCCAGGTCGCTTGGCAGCAAGCCGATGCCACCCTAAAGCGCGATGAGGCGCAGTTAGACAGCATTCGCCAACAAGGTGAAGCGATAAGCCTTAATCTTGAGCGCCTGCAAGCGGAGGGGCAGCAGCTGGCCAGCGCCCCCGCAGAGCTAAGCCGCCATGAGAGCCTGCTAGCTCAGCGACAAGAGTTGGATGATCTGACTCGGCAGGGGCGTGAGCTCACTGCTCAGCAACACCAGGCAGCGGAGGCTCTCAACCACCGACGCAGAGAAGCGGAACAGGCCAAGCGGCACGCGACTGAGCAAGAGATGCGCTGGCACCAAGGGCAAGCCGCACTGTTAGCACTCACCCTTGAGGAGGATGCACCTTGCCCGGTGTGCGGCAGCCTTGAGCACCCAGCTCCGGCGGTTAAACATGCTGATATTGTTACCCAAGCCCAGGTGGAAACAGCGCGCTCAGCCGAGGAACAGGCCCGTCACGCATTACAAACCGCCGAGCGTCAGGATCAACAGTTAGCACAACAGATTCGTTACAACGCCGAGCAGACGCAGCGCCTTAGTCAACAGCTAGGCGAGTGGGCCAGCCAGCCGCAGGCTGCGTTACAACAGGCATGTGAACAATTACGCCGCCAAGTCGCGCGTCGGCAACATGTTGAGGGTGAGATTCACCAGCAAAACAGTGCCCGTGACGAGCTACGCAGTGGTTGGGGCACGCTGGATAAACAACTCAAAGCCCAGCGGCCTGCGGTTGAAAAGGCCAAAGAGGAAGCCTTGCGGCTAGTGAGCCAGCGCGACCAGTTACGTCAATCACTGCCAGAAGATGTGTGTCATCCCTTGGCCATGCGCCAAACGCTCACGGAGCTGGACAGCCAGATTGCTGAGTTTGAACAAGCCTGGGAACGTGCACAGCAAGTGCTGGCAGAGAGCCAAACCCAGCAAGCGCGGGCTGAAGAGCAGCTGCGCATTGCTAATCATCAGGTAGCGCGTAGCCAGCAAGCGCTTGAACAGGCCCAGGCTGAGTGGCAAACGGCACTACAAGCCAGTTCGTTTGAAAGCGAAGCTGCCTTTCAAGCGGCTCAGCTAGAAGATAACCAACGCCAAGGCCTGGTTCGCCACGTAGAGGCGTATCAGCGCCGTTTGGCTGAGCTTGACGGCGCGCTACATAACTACCACACCCAGCTGGCCGAAAAAACGCTGCCGGATATTACCGCACTCACCACACTCACCGAAGCCTCCCAAGCGGAGGAGCATACCCAACTAGAGGAGTGGCGGGCGCTTGATGGGCGGTTAAAGACCTTGCAGGGTATTGGTCAAAAACTCACTGCTGCCCACACGGCCCAGGCCGCGCTTGAAGCCCAATACCGAGTATGGGGTACGTTAAGCGAGGTGGCTAACGGGCGCACCGGTCATCGTATTAGCTTGCAGCGGTTTGTGCTAGGAGTGCTGCTAGACGACGTACTGATCCAGGCGTCTGAACGGCTGGTGCGTATGAGCCGCGGGCGCTACCAGTTGGTGCGCCGCGCAGATCCCTCAAAAGGCAATAAAGCGTCAGGCTTGGAGCTGGACGTGGCCGACACTTACACCGGCAAGAGCCGTTCAGTAGCGACGCTTTCCGGTGGTGAGTCGTTTATGGCGGCGCTGGCACTGGCGCTGGGGCTTTCCGACGTGGTGCAAGCCTACGCCGGTGGTATTCAGTTGGATGCGCTATTTATTGATGAAGGCTTTGGCAGCCTGGATCAGGATGCATTAGATCAAGCTATTGCTATGCTCAGCGAACTGCAAATGGGTGGGCGAATGATTGGGGTTAT